>JALRIL010000016.1 GCA_023255445.1 Limnohabitans sp.
TGACCGATAAGAAAATCGACGGTATCAGCCACATCCAAGACGAGTCAGACAAATCAGGCATGCGCGTGGTGATCGAGCTGAAGCGTGGCGAGGTGCCTGAGGTTGTGCTCAACAACCTGTACAAGCAGACCCAGTTGCAGGACACGTTTGGCATCAACATGGTGGCGCTGATCGACGGTCAGCCCAAACTGTGCAACCTTAAGGACCTGATCCAGGTCTTCCTGGAGCACCGCCGCGAAGTCGTGACCCGCCGCACAGTCTTCAACCTGCGCAAGGCGCGCGACCGCGGCCATGTGCTCGAAGGTCTGGCCGTGGCACTGGCCAACATCGACGAGTTCATTGCGATCATCCGCAACGCCCCCACCCCGCCCGTGGCCAAAACCGAACTGATGGCCAAGAGCTGGGACAGCCAGCTGGTGCGCACCATGCTCACCCGCGCCCGTGAGGATGGCAGCACAGTCAATGCCGACGACTACCGTCCAGAGGGCCTGGAAAGCCAGTACGGCATGGGCCAGGACGGCTTGTATCGCCTGTCTGAAACGCAAGCCCAGGAAATTCTGCAGATGCGTCTGCAGCGCCTCACGGGCCTGGAGCAAGACAAGATCGTCGCCGAGTACAAGGACGTGATGGCCGAGATCGAAGACCTACTCGACATCCTGTCCAAACCCGAGCGCGTGTCGGTCATCATCGGTGACGAACTGACCTCCGTGCGTCAGGAATTCGGTCAGACCAAGCTGGGCGCACGCCGCAGCGAAATCGAACACAGCGCACAGGACCTGTCGACCGAAGACCTGATCGCCCCGACCGACATGGTGGTCACGCTCAGCCACAGCGGCTACATCAAGAGTCAGCCCCTGTCTGAATACCGCTCGCAAAAGCGCGGCGGTCGCGGCAAGCAGGCGGCGGCCACCAAGGAAGACGACTGGATCGACCAGCTCTTCATCGCCAACACGCACGACTACCTGCTGTGTTTCTCCAACCGTGGCCGCCTGTATTGGCTCAAGGTCTGGGAAGTGCCGGCTGGTTCACGCGGTTCGCGCGGCCGCCCGATCGTCAACATGTTCCCGCTGCAGGAAGGCGAGAAGATCAACGTGGTGCTGGCCCTGACTGGTGACGCCAGAAGCTTCCCCGAAGACCGCTTTGTGTTCATGGCCACCTCCATGGGCACGGTCAAGAAGACCTCGCTGGACGAATTCAGCAACCCGCGCAAGGCCGGCATCATTGCCGTCAACCTCGACGAGGGCGACTACCTGATTGGCGCCGCACTGACCGATGGCAAGCACGACGTGATGCTCTTTTCCGACGGCGGCAAGGCGGTGCGCTTTGACGAAAACGATGTGCGCCCGCTGGGTCGCAGCGCCCGTGGTGTGCGCGGCATGATGATCGAAGAAGGCCAGAGCGTGATCGCCATGCTGGTGGCCGAAGACGAGCAGCAAAGCGTGCTGACGGCCACCGAAAACGGCTATGGCAAGCGCACCAGCATCGTTGAATACACCCGCCATGGCCGCGGCACCAAAGGCATGATCGCCATCCAGCAGTCCGAGCGTAACGGCAAGGTCGTGGCCGCCACATTGGTGCATGCCGATGACGAGATCATGCTGATCACCGACACCGGCGTGCTGGTGCGCACCCGTGTGGCCGAGATCCGCGAACTCGGCCGCGCCACGCAGGGCGTGACGCTGATCAGCCTGGACGAGGGCGCCAAGCTCTCCGGCCTGCAACGCATTGTCGAAAACGACGCCAACGACAACAGCAGCGACGGCGACGACGCTGCCGAGGCCGTTGAATGACGCGCGCCTGGAACTTCTCGGCCGGCCCGGCCGCCATGCCCGAAGCCGTGCTGCAACAGGCGGCCAGTGAAATGCTGGACTGGCATGGCAGCGGGATGGGCGTGATGGAGATGAGCCACCGCGGCAAGGAGTTCATCAGCATTTACGAACAGGCCGAAGCCGACCTGCGCGAGCTGCTGGCGGTACCGGCGAATTTCCGCATCCTGTTCATGCAAGGCGGCGGTCTGGCTGAAAACGCCATCGTCCCGCTCAACCTGTCACAAGGCGGCGCGATGGATTTCGTGCTGACCGGCAGCTGGAGCCAGAAATCTCACAAGGAAGCCGGCAAGTACGGCAATGCCCGCGTGGCAGCAACGGCGCAGGCCGATGGTTTCTCCACCCTGCCCGATCCTGCCCTCTGGCAGATCGGAACGGACAGCCGCTATGTGCACATTTGCGGCAACGAAACGATCCACGGGGTCGAATTCCACGAGCTGCCCGATCTGAAGGCGCTTGGTTGCGACGCCCCGCTGGTGGTGGACTTTTCCTCGCATGTGGCCTCGCGCCCGGTGGACTGGTCCCGCGTGGGTCTGGCCTTTGGCGGCGCGCAAAAGAACCTTGGCCCAGCTGGCCTGACGCTGGTCATCGTGCGCGAAGACCTGATCGGCCGCGCCCTGAGCGCCTGCCCCAGCGCCTTCGATTACAAACTGGTGGCCGACAACCAGTCGATGTACAACACACCCCCCACCTACAGCATTTACATGGCTGGCCTGGTGTTCCAGTGGCTCAAGGCCCAGGGCGGTGTAACCGCCATGGAGCAGCGCAATATTGCCAAGGCCCAGCTGCTGTACGACTTCATCGATGGCTCGCAGTTGTACACAAACCCGGTTGACAAAGCCTGTCGCTCGCGCATGAACGTACCCTTCTTTCTGCGCGGCGACGACGGTCAGCCCTTGATGGATGCGACGCATCCACGAAACACCGCCTTCCTGAACGCCACCAAGGCCGCTGGCCTGCTGCAACTCAAGGGCCACAAATCGGTGGGCGGCATGCGCGCCAGCATCTACAACGCCATGCCCATCGAAGGCGTACAGGCCCTCATTGCCTGCATGCGCGACTTTGAAAAAACACAGGCTTGAAACCATGAGTCAACAACCTGTTCAATCTGAAGCCTTGGGCGAACTGCGCGTGCAGATCGACGCACTTGACCGTCAGCTGCTCCAATTGCTCAACGAGCGCGCCAAGGTGGCCGAAAAAGTGGGCGAAATCAAACGCGCCGAAGGCTCGCCTTTCTTCCGACCCGATCGAGTTGCCCAAGTGATCGACAAGATCATGGCGGCCAATCCTGGCCCTTTGCATGGTGAGCACGTTGCCTCCATCTGGCGCGAAATCATGTCGGCCTGCCTCGCTCTTGAAGCACCTCAGCGTGTCGCCGTGCTCGGCCCTCAAGGCACATTCTGCGAACAAGCGGCCATCGACTTTTTTGGCGGCGCCGCCAACCTGATTTACTGCGCCAACTTTGACGAAGTCTTCCATGCCACTGCTGCTGGCACCGCCCAGTACGGCGTGGTCGGCATGGAGAACTCTTCAGAGGGCGTGGTAGCCCGCTCACTCGATTTGTTCTTGCGATCACCTGTGCATGTGGTGGGCGAAGTCAGCCTGCTGGTGCGACACAACCTGCTGCGCCAAACGCCAGGCGACGATGGCATCGAGGTGGTCATGGCTCACCCGCAAGCGCTGGCCCAATGTCAAGGCTGGCTCAGTCAGCACCTGCCGTTGGCAGAGCGCCGAGCCGTCTCCAGCAACGCCGAAGGCGCTCGTTTGGCGGCCACTAACCCCAAATGGGCCGCACTGGCCAGCGAGCGCGCGGCCGCGCAGTTTGGGCTGCACATCGTGCACCATGCCATCCAAGATGAGGCCTACAACCGCACACGCTTTGCCGTCATTGCCCTGCCCCAGACCATGGCCACGCCGCCGGCCTCGGGTAAGGATTGCACCAGTCTCGTGGTCTCGGTGCCCAACCGCCCTGGCGCTGTGCACGACCTGCTGGTGCCGCTCAAGAAAAACGGTGTCTCCATGACGCGCTTCGAGTCGCGTCCGGCCAAGTCGGGTCAGTGGGAGTACTACTTCTATATCGACATCGCCGGCCATGTGAGTGAGCCGCATGTGGCTGCTGCACTGCAAGAGCTGCAAGGGCTCTGTGCCTTCTACAAGGTGCTGGGCTCTTACCCGATCTCCGATTGATCCGCGAATGAAGTTCAAACGTCTGGCTTTGATCGGTTGCGGCCTGATGGGCGGCTCGTTTGCGCTTGCATTGCGCCAAGCGCAGGCAGTGGAACACATTGTGGGATTCAGCGCTTCCGACAAAACCCGCCAGCGTGCACTCGAGCTGGGCGTGATCGACCAAACCGCCACCAGCGTGGCCGAAGCTGTGCAAGGCGCCGACCTGGTGCTGCTGGCCGTGCCGGTAGGCGCCATGCACGCTAGCTTTGAGGCCATGCGCGAGGCCTTGGCGCCAAACGCTTTGCTGATGGACGTGGGCTCGACCAAATGCGATGTGATTGCGGCCGCCCAAACAACACTGGGGGAGCGCTTGGGCTGCTTTGTGCCTGCTCACCCGATTGCGGGCAAAGAATTGGCGGGCATCGAGCATGCCGATGCGCAGCTCTACCAAGGTCGCCGCACCATCCTTACGCCCATGCCGCAGACGGGCATTCACCGCTCCCAAGCCGCGCACCAGGTCTGGACCGCCGTAGGCAGTCAGGTCAGCACAATGACGCCCGAGGCACACGACGCCACGTACGCCGCGGTCAGCCACCTGCCACACCTGTTGGCGTTTGCAGCCGTCAATGCGCTCACGACCCAGGCGCAAGGTGCAGCATTTCTGGAAATGGCGGGACCAGGCTTCAGGGATTTTTCGCGCATTGCCGCGAGTGACCCTGCCGTGTGGCGCGACATTCTGAGCGCCAACCACGCCCAAGTGCTGGCTCAGGTCGGGCACTTTCGTGACGCCCTGGCGCAGTTTGAACTGGCCATGCAACAAAGCGATGCTGCAGCACTGCAAGCCCTGATTGCGAACGCGAGCAAAACGCGCGCAGCCTGGACGCTGCAAGCGGGCAATGCGTGCTCGCCTGCATCTGAAAATTAATCATGTACGCCATTCCTTTCCTCGATCTGCCCCCGCTCACTGGTGCATCCGGCACGGTGACTTTGCCTGGCTCCAAGAGCATTTCCAACCGCGTGCTGTTGCTGTCTGCGCTATGCGAAGGCACCACAGTGGTTCATGACCTGCTGGACTCCGACGACACCCGCGTCATGCTCGCCGCACTGCGCCAGTTGGGTTGCGGCGTAGACGTGCAAAGCAGTACGGTCACCATCACAGGTCTGGGCGGCCGCGCCTGGCCGACCGAGGCGATTGAATTCTTCATGGGCAATGCGGGTACAGCCATGCGGCCGCTCACGGCGGCGCTGGCGGTGCACGGCGGCGACTTCACGCTCAAAGGCGTGCAACGCATGCACGAGCGCCCGATTGGCGACCTGGTGGACGCCCTGCGCGAGCTGGGTTGCGCCATCGACTACCTGGGCAATGAAGGCTACCCACCTTTGCGCGTACGCCAGCCCTCAATGAAACTGGATAAGCCCATTCCCGTGCGTGGCGATGTCTCAAGCCAGTTTCTGACGGCCCTGCTCATGGCCCTGCCGCTGGCAGCTCTTGACCGCGCCATCACCATAGAGGTGGTGGGCGAACTCATTTCCAAGCCTTACATCGAGATCACGCTCAACCTGCTCGCGCGCTACGGTATTGCCGTGGAACGTCAAGGCTGGGAGCGCTTTGTGATTCCCGCCGGTAGCCGCTACCAGTCGCCGGGCACCATCCACGTCGAGGCCGATGCGTCGTCGGCCAGTTACTTCATCGCGCTGGGGGCCATCGCTCAAGGAGCCGGCATCCGCATCAACGGTGTGGGTGCGGACTCCATTCAGGGCGACATCCGCTTCGTCGAAGCCGCACAACTCATGGGCGCCCAGGTCAAGAGCGGTCCCAACTGGCTGGAAATCACGCGCGGCGCCTGGCCCCTCAAGGGCATCACCCTGGACTGCAACCACATTCCCGACGCCGCCATGACGCTGGCTGTGATGGCGCTCTACGCCAATGGCCCGACCACGCTGACCAACATCGCCAGCTGGCGCGTCAAGGAAACCGATCGCATCGCAGCCATGGCCACCGAATGCCGCAAGCTCGGCGCTAACGTGGAAGAAGGGCCGGACTGGATCAAAGTGCACCCTCTGGCCACTGGCCGTTGGAAAAAAACCAGTATTCACACCTACGACGACCACCGCGTGGCCATGTGTTTCTCGCTGGCAGCCTTCAATGCTGACGCCGTGCCGGTGCGCATCGAAGACCCCAAGTGCGTGGCCAAGACCTTTCCGGACTACTTCGAGACTTTATTCGCTGTCGCCAGCGCAGACACGGCGCAGATTCCGGTGATCTGCATCGACGGCCCCACCGCCTCGGGCAAGGGCACGCTGGCCAGCCGCGTGGCCGCCCAACTGGGCTACCACTACCTGGATTCGGGTGCGCTGTACCGCGTGACCGCCCACGCCGCGTTACAAGCAGGTCTGACGCTGGACGCCAACGACGAAGCCAAAATTGCCCAACTGGCCCGCACCCTGCCAGTACGCTTTGATGGCGAACAGGTCTTGCTGTCCAATGTCGATGTCACTGATGCCATCCGCAGCGAACAAGGCGGCATGAACGCCTCCAAGGTCTCTGTGCTGCCTGCCGTACGCGAGGCGCTGGTGGACCTGCAACTGTCGTTTCGCCGCCTGCCAGGCCTGCTGGCCGATGGGCGCGACATGGGCACAGTGATCTTTCCCAAGGCTCCTTTAAAGGTGTTTTTGACCGCCAGCGCCGCCCAACGCGCCGAAAGACGGCACAAGCAGTTGATTTCAAAGGGTTTTTCGGCTAATATTGAACGTCTTCGCGCTGATTTGGAAGCGCGCGACGCACGGGACACCTCCCGCGCGGTTGCGCCCCTCAAGCCAGCGCGAGATGCTTTGCAACTCGACAACTCGCAACTGTCCATCGAAGCTTCGGTGCAGCAAGTGTTGGATTGGTGGCAAAGCAGGGGCTAAAACCCCACCCGGTCCACACCGCTCCCTTCCGCGCAGCATGCGCATTGGTGGTGTGGGTTGTTCAACCAACCGCGGCCCTGCCGCACACTGCCACAGTCAGCTTCATTAGAAACGGCGCATGCCGCGTCCGTACATCCTGATCTGTGGACAAGGAAACTCAATGTCTGAATCTTTTGCCGCCCTCTTCGAAGAATCCCTCAAGCGCACCGAAATGCGCCCGGGCGAGGTCATCACTGCTGAAGTCGTGCGTATCGAGCACAACTTCGTCGTCGTCAACGCCGGCCTCAAGTCCGAGTCCTACGTCTCCATCGACGAATTCAAGAATGACCAGGGTGACATCGAAGTCCAGGTCGGCGACTTTGTCTCCGTGGCCATCGGCTCCATCGAAAACGGTTACGGCGACACCATCCTGTCACGCGACACCGCCAAGCGTCTGGCCTCCTGGCTGTCGCTCGAAAAAGCCCTGGAATCCGGCGAATTCGTGACCGGCACCACCAGCGGCAAAGTCAAGGGCGGCCTGACCGTTCTGGTCAACGGTATCCGCGCCTTCCTGCCCGGTTCACTGGTCGATACCCGTCCCACCAAGGACCTGACCCCCTACGAAAACAAGACCCTTGAATTCAAGGTCATCAAGCTCGACCGCAAGCGCAACAACGTGGTGTTGAGCCGCCGCGCTGTGGTGGAAGCCTCCATGGGCGAAGAACGCGCCAAGCTGATGGAAACCCTGCGCGAAGGCGCCATCGTTTCCGGCGTGGTCAAGAACATCACCGAATACGGTGCCTTCGTTGACCTG
>JALRIL010000115.1 GCA_023255445.1 Limnohabitans sp.
GAAATTTGGATTTTGAAATCAGTACCGAACCTAGCAAGGTGAAGGCTCCCGATTGGATGCTGCGCGAACTCACGCGCAATGTGCTAGACAACGCTATCCGTCACAGCCCTTTACAAGGCCGTTTGAAACTGAGCATTGCCAGTTTGGATGGGCGTGTCATTTTGAACTTACGAGACGAAGGCCCCGGGTTGTCGGTCGACCTGCAAGCGCGCTTGTTTCAACCGTTTTCGGCGGGAGATACGCGCCACGGCAGTGGCTTGGGGCTGTCTATTTGCTTGGGCATTGTGCAATCCTTGAACGGTGAAATCAAACTCACCAACGAGCCCATGCCAGGTGCCAACAGCGGTTTGAACTGCGAAGTGCAGTTCAAACGAGCTGCTGAGACTTGATGGATTACATCAGCAGGTGTTCACCTGCGTTGTCGCCGCCCAAAATCACGTAATTCACTTTGCGAATGTCCATGAGCTTGGTGCCGCCTGAGTAGCTGATGGAACTTTGGGTGTCTTGTTCCATTTCGATCAGGGTGTTGGCCAGCTTGCCCTTGATGGGTTCGAGGATGCGCTTGCCTTCAACGTGCTTGTACTCGCCTTTGTTGAAGTCGGACGCCGAGCCGTAGTACTCCTTGAACATCTCGCCGTCGACTTCCACGGTCTTGCCGGGCGATTCTTCGTGGCCGGCAAACAGCGAGCCGATCATCACCATGCTCGCGCCAAAACGGATGCTCTTGGCGATGTCGCCGTGGCTGCGAATGCCGCCGTCGGCAATGATGGGCTTGGTGGCCACGCGGGCGCACCACTTGAGGGCCGAGAGCTGCCAGCCGCCCGTGCCAAAGCCCGTCTTGAGTTTGGTGATGCAGACCTTGCCTGGACCCACGCCGACCTTGGTGGCGTCGGCGCCCCAGTTTTCCAGGTCGATCACGGCCTCAGGCGTGGCCACGTTGCCAGCAATGATGAAGCTGGCGGGCAATTTGGCTTTGATGTAGCCAATCATGTCGCGCACGCTGTCGGCATGTCCGTGGGCGATGTCGATGGTGATGTACTCCGGCACCATGCCCTCGGCCGCCAGTTGGTCCACCGTGGCGCGGTCAGGGCCTTTGACGCCCAGTGAGATGGATGCGTAGACACCTTGGGCGTGCATGTCGCGCACGAGTTTGACGTTGTCGATGTCAAAGCGGTGCATGACGTAGAAATAGCCGTTTTGGGCCATCCACACGCAAATGTTCTCATCCACCACCGTTTTCATGTTGGCCGGGACGACAGGCAGGCGGAATTTGCGCCCGCCCAGCTCGACGCCCGCGTCGCATTCGGAACGGCTCTCCACGCGGCACTTGCGCGGCAGCAGCAGGATGTTGTCGTAATCAAAAATTTCCATGAAAAAACCAAGCTCCAGAAAAGGAATCGTTGAAAGAACGAGTGAGCGCTTGGCCTGGCCGGCTTGTTGCGGTGAGCGAATCGTCCATTGCAGACGGCACCAACAAAAAACCGGGCGCAAGAATCTTGGGCCCGGTCACTGATTGTACCGGTTTTTGTGAGGGCCTGATTTTTCAATCCGGCAGCTTGTTCAGTGCCGTTTGGCCGGGTTTTGAGTCAAGTCAGCCACTATTTCAGCCAGCCGAGCCGTTGCGGACTGGTAAACCGCACTCTCTTCACGCTTGTCCACGGCCATCACCATCACGATCAGCACATCATCTTGCACGCCATAAACCAGACGATAACCGTGTTTGCGAAGTTTGATCTTGTAATGCCCTGCCAATGCGCCATGCAACTGAGCTCCAGGCACATGCGGGTTGTCGAGGCGTTTTTTCAGCAGCTTGCGCAGCACTTCCTTGACCGATCCGTCGAGTGCTTGCCATTCATCCCAAGCGCTGGGGACAAACTGTAGCCTGTATTTGTGTTTTGACGTGGGGACCGGCATCGCTCAGATAGTGTCAATGTCCACTTCAATGGCGCGAGCGCGCTCACCCATGCGGGACAACACCGTGCGGTGCAGATCTTGATCGGCCAGTTCTTCGAGCATGGCTTCAAACAAGGCTGGTTCAATCATGTAAAACGCGGCTTTGTTATGACTCAGCACAGCAACGGGCCTGCTCTTGGCATCGCGAAGCACAGCAGCCGGGTTTTTCTTGAATTCGGACATGCTGATCATCACATCGGAATAAATCGCTTGCATATTTGGCTCCAAATTGAGAGCCGAATTATAGGCCAAACAGAAATTCCGGATTGCAGAATGGGCATACCTATCTTTCAGGTAACTTCGATCATTGTTGGGTGGTTGATAGCACTTGCATCCAGCGGTTTTCAGAAATGATCGATATTGGTACTCCATCTAATTGCAATTCAGCAGCCTTCTGAATTTTGCGGCCAAAAGAAGTGTGAACCCAATCACGGGACACCAATGACCCTACCACTAGGACATGGGTTTTTCGGGTGATGCTGTTTTGCGGTATGCCACCCGCATTTTGGGTCAGCTGTTCACAGGCTGATCGGGTTCCAAAAACAAAAGTGCCTGTGTGGCATACGTTATTGCCCGCGATCGTTACTGGTGCATCGTCATTAATTGGCAGCTGCAATACTTCAGCGCTGGCCGATCCGGTATCGGCGAAACCGTTCACAGAAAAGTCAGTCAGCACCTTTAGCAGGTGAGTGCGCTCTTCTTCTGTGATGATGCCATCGGACATAATTTCATGTATCCGCATTGCAATCAAGCTACCTGGCCAGTGTTGTGCCACCTCTTGGTGTTCGGTTAGCCAGGTTGAAAGTAGCTTGATCTCTTTGTCATGTAAGTGATCATCGGCCACTATTGCTGTGACCATACCTAGCAGCATTTCTGTAGATTTGATCAGCTGGCGTTTGGCCATGGCGTATTGCACATGCATCTGATGTTCGTTTTCCATGACGCCCTCGTTTTAAGAATTGGTCAATTGCCAGGCCAGCAAACCTGCCCGGCTATTGCCCTGATCAATAGGTTGTAAAGCATCGGGTCGTAAGCCTGTCTTAAGCCAATACGCAAACTGCTCACTTTGCGCGAGATAGGCTTTGCGTGTACCGATTTTGCCCACCAACCCCTGATGTATTTCGAGATTTTCTGCATCACGCAAGTCAGCCCCTTGCAAATACACAGTTTTGTCAGATCGGGAATAAAAAACGTCACCAACGTGGAAGTCATACCAATGGTGTGCGCGACTCCATGCCTGATAGGTTTGATTTTTGGGCGATGTACTGCCGGTTTCTGCATCAATATGTGGCTCCATCTCTTCTGTGAACTTTCCCAATGAAACACCAAAGGCCGACCAGTGCTGTGGCTGGATGTCAAATGCCCACAAATCGAAGTAGCGGTTGTATTCAGGGCCAAGACGTTCAATGTAAGGTGAGCCACTACGAGGCGGTGTTTGCGAATCAGGCAACACACCTGCTTCGACCAGTTGACCCAGCTGATCAGGGGTCAACAGGTAGCACCCAGCTTCCCTGGCACGCTTGGCTACCTTTGGGCTGTGATCTGGGCCACATACCAAGTAAGTCAAATTCTTTGTTTGCGATTGCACAACCTTGAACTGATGCGCTTGCGCGAGCTCTTCTAGTTCAAGTTGTTTGGGATCTTTCTTCGCTGTTGATGAGCCCAGTTTTTTGTAACCAATGACACGCAATTCGAGCGCTTGCTTGGTATCTCTTTGTGGTCTTGGCGGTTTTGGCTGGGTCGGGTGCTTGAGTAAATTGGCTCCATCATTGTGGTATGCCCTAACGCAATCGATTCTGAATGTTTTCCACAGTCCGTCTGCGGTGTCACTGCCTTGAACGTATCGACCAGTTTCTGTCCAGTCCATCAATTTCACGGCTCGACAGTGCCCATCATGAAACTCGTATTCAAACTCAAGTGCTTGTTTGGCTCCATCGCGTGAGTTGCAGTACTTAAACTGCAACACTTGGTTTAACCATAGTGATTTTTCTTCTTCCATCCCCTCAGACTCCTTCACATCCCCGCTTGAGCCGGGACCTCAGATTGGTCCAACTCCCAGTTGTTGATCGTGTTGATGCAATAACTTGACGCAATCCGAACTCACGTTGCTGATCTTTGTCACAATTTTGTTTTTGGCGAATTTAATAAATAAAAGAATTTATTTATTAAATAATTTGCTTATTTTTATATTATCTGATTGATTCTACACATCATGTTATTGACAAAAAACCAGAGCATCAGATCTGGTTTGCCGGTCTATTGCTTGGGATCCACTGATGGTTGTGCAGCTGCCTACGTGAGAATCGAACTTCCTACAATCTCCCTCTATGCTTTCAGACACTTTCCTGGACACCTCCTCTCCCTTGCTCGATCAGCTCAACGATGAGCAGCGCCGCGCTGTGACTTTGCCGCCCGAGCACGCCTTGATTCTGGCAGGGGCTGGCTCGGGCAAGACACGGGTGCTGACCACGCGCATTGCGTGGTTGTTGCAGACCTCGCAGGTTTCGCCAGGTGGCATTCTGGCAGTGACTTTCACCAACAAAGCCGCCAAGGAGATGCAACACAGGCTGTCGGCCATGTTGCCGGTCAATGTGCAGGCCATGTGGATCGGTACCTTTCACGGCTTATGCAATAGATTCTTGCGTGCGCACTGCTTGCTGGCCCAGTTGCCGCAGACCTTTCAGATCCTGGATACGCAAGACCAGCTCAGCGCCATCAAGCGCCTGTGCAAGCAGTTCAACGTGGACGAAGACCGCTTTCCGCCCAAGCAGCTGCAGTGGTTCATTGGCGGCTGTAAGGAAGACGGTTTGCGCCCGGGTGATGTTGAGGTGCGTGATGACGAAACCCGTCGCAAGGTGGAGCTTTATCAACTCTACGAAGAGCAGTGCCAGCGCGAAGGCGTGGTGGATTTTGGCGAGCTGATGCTGCGCTCTTATGAATTGCTGCGCGACAACGCGCATGTGCGCGAGCATTACCGCCGTCGTTTCAAGCATGTGTTGGTGGATGAGTTTCAGGACACCAACAAGCTGCAATACGCCTGGCTCAAATTGCTGGTGGGGCTACCGTCGGAGGGTAGCGCCAGCGCCATCATGGCTGTGGGCGATGATGACCAAAGCATTTACGCTTTCCGGGGTGCTCGCGTGGGCAATATGGCCGACTTTGTACGCGAGTTTGCTGTTCAGCACCAGATCAAGCTCGAGCAGAACTACCGCAGCTACAGCAATATCCTGGATTCGGCCAACCACTTGATTGCGCATAACAAGGGCCGTCTGGGTAAGAACCTGCGCACCGACCAGGGTTCCGGTGAGCCCGTGCGCGTGATTGAACAAGTCAGCGATTTTGCTGAAGCGCAGTGGCTGGTGGACGAGGTGCGCAACCTGATCAAGGCCGATGGTTTTGAGCGCAAGGAAATTGCCTTGCTGTACCGCAGCAACGCGCAAAGCCGTGTGCTCGAAACCGCGTTGTTCAACGCGGGTTTTCCGTACAAGGTGTATGGAGGCTTGCGGTTTTTCGAGCGCGCCGAAATCAAACATGCCCTGGCCTATTTGCGTTTGATGGAGAACCCACACGACGACACCAGCTTTTTGCGGGTTGTCAACTTTCCGGCCCGCGGCATTGGATCGCGCAGCATCGAGCAGTTGCAGGACGCCTCGCGAGCGGTGGGGTGTTCCTTGCACGATGGGGTCAGTGCCGTACCGGGCAAGGCGGGCGCCAACCTCACCGCTTTTGTGGCCATGATTGATGTGCTGCGCGAGCAGTCACAGGGCATGACGCTCAAGGAAATCATCGAACTGGTGCTGGACAAGACGGGTCTGGTGCAGCACTACCGCACGGAAAAAGAGGGCGCAGACCGGGTCGAGAACCTGGAAGAACTTGTCAACGCCGCCGAGAGCTTTGTCACGCAAGAAGGCTTTGGTCGCAGTGCGGTGGCTGTGCCCATTGCCACGCAAGGGATCGACGCGGAATTCACTGAAGATGGCGTCACCCTGAGCCCGCTGGCGGCTTTCCTGACGCATGCCTCGCTGGAGGCCGGCGACAACCAGGCTCAGGCAGGAGACGACGCGATTCAGCTCATGACGGTGCACGCCAGCAAGGGGCTGGAGTTTGATGTGGTGTTCATCACCGGGTTGGAAGAAGGTTTGTTCCCGCACGAAAATGCCATGAATGACTACGACGGGCTCGAAGAAGAACGTCGTCTGATGTATGTTGCGATCACCCGAGCGCGCAAACGCCTGTACCTGAGTCATTCGCAAACCCGCATGTTGCATGGTCAAACACGCTACAACATTCGCAGTCGCTTTCTGGATGAGTTGCCTGAGTCCTGTCTGAAGTGGATCACGCCCAAGACGGGAGCTTTTGCGTCCGGACTGGGCGGCTGGCCCAGCACGCCGGCCAGTGTGCGCCCGGCGTGGGGCAACAGCGGTTTGGGCATGAGTGCCAGTACCTATGCCGCTGCACCTGTCCCTGTTCAAAAAGCCGAGCCCGAGCATGGTCTTCGCGCTGGCCTGCAGGTGTTTCATGCCAAATTTGGCGAGGGCAAGGTCTTGTCGGTAGAGGGCTCGGGCGCGGATGCGCGTGCGCAGGTGAACTTCCCGCGTCACGGCATCAAATGGCTGGCGCTCAGTGTGGCCAAGTTGACGGTGGTGTAGCGCGCGCTTGTGGCGCAGCCGGGGCTCAGCTGCGCAGGCAGTCGCGCACCGTGAAAGTCATGGAGGTGAAGAACATGGCCGCCGCCACCAGCATCAGGGGCAACAAGGTCGCGCCCATCAGGCCGGGGTTGCCCATCAGGCTGGAGATCGACAGGGCCAGCATGCCGGTGCCCAGAAAGATGGCCGACCAAGCCAGCACATACATGCCAAAGGCCTTGAGGTTTTTCCAGCAAGCCACCAGACTGAAAAACAGGCTCTTGGCGGGGGAGATGCCGTGCCAGTACACCAGTGCGGGGGCGTGCCAGAACATCATGGCCAGCGGCACATACAGCAAGGTCGAGATCCACATGGCGCTTTGAAAGCCTTGAGCTGTGATGACCTCGGGTGTCATGGCCGCCTGGCCCAGGTACACCTTGGCAAAGTTGCCGCCATCGACGGCCATGGACAGGGCCAGTACCAGGAAAAAGCCCACGGCATACAGGCCTCCCAATTGCAACAGGGGCAAGCGGGTTTTTGCATTGCGCAGCCCGATAAACAAGGTGGGCGGTAGCGGAAACTGACCTTGGTCGGCGGTGTCTGAGGCGACCATCATGCCCAGCGTCAGGGTGGGCAGCAGCACCAGCGCCAGCACCCCGCCGACCACGGGCACCATGGACGCGACGGAGACGGCGGCCATCAGCATGAAAAACAGGCCCCCCAAGGCCAGGGGCTGACGCCAGAATGTTTTGACCCCTTGCAGGGCCCATTGCCAACCGGAGCGTGCAGGAACAATATGGAGTTTCATGGCCTGACTTTACAACGTCACAGGATGAGCAATACGCTGGCGCAGCACACGCTCGAAATGCGTGGGGTCATGGGGCACCAGCATGGAGGCTTCGCGGGGCAGGTGGTAGTCCCACAGGCGTGAAATCCAGAAACGCAGAGCGCCAGCACGCAGCTGGGCGTTGAGCAGGCTGCGCTCATGCGCAGTCAGAGGACGCACGGCTTGATACGCCTGCAGCATGGCCTGAACGCGATCAGCATCAAAAGCACCTGTGGCCAGGTCAATGCACCAGTCGTTGAGGCACACGGACACATCAAACAACCAGGTGTCCACGCCGGCAAAGTAAAAGTCGAAGAAACCGGTCAGGCGCTCACCCTCAAACATGACGTTGTCGCGAAACAGGTCGGCGTGCACCGGGCCGCGGGGCAGGGCGGCGTAAGCCGAGCCTTCGGCCACATGGTTCTGGAAGGCCAGTTCGCTGCTGATCAGGGCGGCCTGATTGGCGTCAAGATGTGGCAGCACCACAGGTACGGTCTCGTTCCACCAGGGCAGGCTGCGCAAATTGGGTTGGTGGCGGCTGTAGTCGCTGCCAGCCACATGCATGCGCGCCAGCATGTCGCCGACAGCGGCACAGTGGACGGCTTGCGGGGCCAGCTGGCTTTTGCCGGCCAGTTTGTTGACCACGGCAGCGGGCTTGCCGCAGACCGTGTGCAGGATGTCACCGTCCGGGTTGGCGGCCGGGTCGGGCACAGGAATGCCTTTGCCTGCCAGGTGTTTCATCAGGTACAGGTAGAACGGCAGCTGCTGGTGCGTCAGCCGCTCGAACAGGGTCAGCACGTACTCCCCATGGTCGGTCGTGACAAAGTAGTTGGTGTTTTCAATGCCGCCCTCAATGCCACGCAGCGTTGTGAGCTGACCGAGCTTGAGAAGATGCATCAATTCGCCCGCCTGGGCTTCGGAAACTTCGGTGAAAACCGCCATGGCAACGTTCATGTCCAGGTCGCTGACCCGGTAAAAATTAAATGGATGGATATCAACTGTCGATTGTAGAAGGCTCAGGCAGTGGAAAATGCGCAAATGAGTGATACCACCGAAGTCAAACCGATGCTGCTGCTGGTCGACGGCTCCAGCTACCTGTACCGCGCTTTTCATGCCATGCCCGATCTTCGGGCGGTGCCTGGCGACCCCGGCAGCCCCGCCACCGGGGCCATTCGCGGCATGATCAACATGATGGAACGCTTGCGCAAGGACTTTCCGGCGCCGCTGGCCGCGTGCGTGTTTGACGCCAAGGGGCCCACCTTCCGGGACGAGATGTACCCCGAGTACAAGGCGCACCGTAGCCCCATGCCCGACGATTTGCGCGCGCAGATTGAGCCCATCCACGAGCTGGTGCGCCTGATGGGCTGGACGGTGCTGGACGTGCCAGGCGTCGAGGCTGACGATGTGATTGCCACCCTGGCTCACACAGCGGCGAGCCAGGGCGTCGATGTGATCGTCTCCAGCGGTGACAAGGACTTGAGTCAGCTGGTCAACGAACGCATCACCATCGTTGACACCATGAACGGCAAAAAGCGCGACGTGGCGGGTGTGACCGCAGAGTTTGGCGTGCCGCCCGCGCTCATGATCGATTACCAGACCCTGGTGGGCGACCCAGTGGACAACGTGCCCGGCGTGCACAAGGTAGGCCCCAAGACCGCGGCCAAGTGGCTGCTGGAATACGGCTCGCTGGATGCCTTGGTAGCGCGTGCTTCCGAGGTGAAAGGTGCAGCGGGCGAGAACCTGCGCCAGGCGCTGGACTGGCTGCCCAAGGGCCGTGCGCTGGTGACCATGAAAACCGATTGCGACCTGTCGACTTGGGTGCCCGGCTTGCCGGCGCTCGATGCCCTGCACCTGCACGCGCCCGATGAAGACAAACTGCGCAGCTTCTACGAGACCTACGGCTTTCGTTCGCTGGCCGCCAAGGCGGGTGGCTCGGTGCCGCCGGCCCCTCGAGCTGCGGCCGTCATGGGCGACCTGTTTGGCGACGCGCCAGTTGACGAACCCGCTCCGGTCAGCCGCATGCAGGGCCCGGTGAGCTACACCACCATCACCGACTGGGCCACCTTGGACCAGTGGCTCGCCCGCATTGAAGCGGCCGAACTCACGGCGCTCGACACCGAAACCACCTCGCTGGACGACATGCGCGCTGAGATCGTCGGCATCTCGCTGTCGGTCCAGCCGGGCGAGGCGGCTTACATTCCGCTGGCGCACAACGGACCGGACGCACCCGAACAGCTGCCTTTGCCTGAGGTGCTGGCGCGCCTGAAGCCCTGGCTGGAAAACCCGACGCGCCACAAGCTGGGCCAGCATGTGAAGTACGACCGTCATGTATTCGCCAACCACGGCATCGAAGTGCATGGCTATGTGCACGACACCATGCTGCAAAGCTACGTGCTGGAAGTGCACAAACCGCACAACCTGGGCAGTCTGGCCGAGCGACACCTGGGCCGCAAGGGCATCAGCTACGAAGACCTGTGCGGCAAGGGGGCGCACCAGATCCCGTTTGCGCAGGTCGATGTGGCCAAAGCTGCCGAATACTCGTGCGAAGACTCAGACCAGTGTCTGGATGTGCACCTGACGCTGTGGCCGCAGATCGAAGCGAATGCCGGGCTCAAGCGCATTTACGAGCTGGAGATCGCCACCAGCGAGGCGCTGTATCGCATCGAGCGCAATGGTGTGCTGATTGATGCACCCACGCTGGCCGCGCAAAGTCAGCAACTGGGCGAGCGCATCGTGCAGCTGGAGCAGGAGGCCTACGAGATTGCCGGGCAACCCTTCAACCTGGCCAGCCCCAAGCAGCTGGGCGAAATCTTTTTTGACAAGTTGGGTTTGCCCGTCATCAAAAAAACCGCCACGGGCGCACGAAGCACGGATGAAGAGGTGCTCGAAAAATTGGCCGAGGACTACCCGCTGCCGGCGCGAATCCTGGAGCACCGCAGCCTGTCCAAGCTCAAAGGCACGTACACCGACAAGCTGGCGCAGATGGCTTTGCCGCGCACAGGGCGTGTACACACGCATTACGCGCAGGCAGTGGCCGTTACGGGGCGTTTGTCGAGCAACGACCCCAATCTGCAGAACATTCCGATCCGCACGGCCGAGGGCCGCAAAGTGCGCGAGGCCTTTGTGGCGCCCGCCGGCAGCGTGATCGCCAGCGCCGACTACAGCCAGATCGAGCTGCGCATCATGGCGCACTTGAGTGGCGATGAGGCGCTGCTGCGTGCCTTTCACGAGGGGCTGGACGTGCACAAAGCCACGGCGGCCGAGGTGTTCGGCCTCACGCCCGATCAGGTGTCCAGTGAGCAGCGCCGCTACGCCAAAACCATCAATTTCGGGCTGATCTACGGCATGAGTGCGTTTGGTCTGGCCAAGGCGCTGGGCATCGACAACACAGCGGCCAAGAACTACATCACGCGCTACTTCGAGCGTTTTGCCGGGGTCAAGCGCTACATGGACGAAACACGCGAGCAGGCCAAGGCGCTGGGC
This sequence comes from Limnohabitans sp., assembly GCA_023255445.1. GTDB lineage: Bacteria > Pseudomonadota > Gammaproteobacteria > Burkholderiales > Burkholderiaceae_C > Limnohabitans_A. The sequence continues at coordinate 10,888 of JALRIL010000115.1, forward strand.
TACGTGGAAACCGTCTTTGGCCGGCGCCTGATGTTGCCGGAGATCAAGAGTCCCAATGGCCCGCGGCGTGCAGCGGCTGAGCGGGCTGCCATCAACGCCCCCATGCAGGGCACAGCGGCTGACCTGATCAAGCTGAGCATGGTGGCTGTCCAGCAGGCCCTGGATGCACAGGGCAAGGCTGCCAAAGTCATCATGCAGGTGCACGATGAACTGGTGTTCGAGGTACCGCAGGTCGAGGTGGACTGGGTGCGCAGCGAGGTGCCGCGCATCATGGCTGCCGTGGCCGAGCTCAAGGTGCCGCTGCTGGCCGAGGTGGGTGTCGGTCCGAACTGGGAACAAGCGCATTGAGGTACGCGCTGCAAGGTTTGGGGCTTTGTGCCAAGATCCTGAGCACATCAACTTGAGGAGATCAAAGCATGCGTGAAGACTTGTTCAAGGATGCCCAGTCCCTGTTGGGTGGGCGCGAGGGTGGCGTCGATCGACGCTTTGCCTTGAAGGCTGCGTTGGGCGTAGGTTACGCAGCAGCGGCGGGCAGCGTAATGAGCCAGACGGCCATCAAGACTTCGGCCGATGGTTTGGTGACCGGTGAAGTCATGATCGACGTCAATGGTTTCAAGATGCCGGCCTACCGAAGCATGCCTGCAGGCAAAAGCAATGTGCCAGTGGTGTTGGTGATCTCCGAAATTTTCGGGGTGCACGAATACATCGCAGACGTGACCCGCCGACTGGCCCAAGCCGGCTACATGGCGATTGCGCCCGAGTTGTTCATCCGTCAGGGTGATCCCAGCGAGTACGGTGAGCTGGGCAAACTGATGAGCGAGCTGATCTCCAAAGTGCCTGATGCGCAGGTCATGGGGGACCTGGACGCCACCGTCGCCTGGGCGCAAACGCAAGGCGGCGATGTTTCGCGGCTCGGCATCACGGGCTTTTGCTGGGGCGGCCGCATCACCTGGCTTTATGCTCAGCATCAGCCCAAACTCAAGGCTGCTGTGGCCTGGTATGGTCGTCTGGTGGGCAAACCTACCCCCCAGAATCCCTGGCACCCACTGGACAAGGCAGCGGATGTCAAAGCACCTGTGCTGGGACTCTACGGTGGGGCCGATACTGGCATTGCGCTTGACACGGTTGATAAGATGAAAGCCGCGCTGGCGGCCAGTCCAAGTGCGGCTGCGCGTGCGAGTGAATGGGTGATTTATCCTGATGCGCCGCACGCCTTCCATGCCGACTACCGCCCCAGCTACCGCGAGGCGGCAGCCAAGGACGGTTGGGCGCGCATGCTCAAATGGTTCGCTGGGCACGGTGTGGTCTGACCCGATCACGCCCGCCAGCGATGCAACCGCCCCTGCGTGGGCGGTTTTTTCTGGAACAGACGGGATGACCACTTTTTTCTTGATCGTGATGGCCACAGCCCTGTCGGGTGTGGGCAGCGTATGGCTGGCGGCTTGGCTGAGTTTTGGCGTATTGGCGCGCTACACGCAACACATGTTGAGTCTTGCGGCGGGCGCCTTGCTGGCCACGGCTTTTCTGAACCTGTTGCCGGAAGCGTTTGAAAGTCAGGTGGAGCCCCATCAACTGTTCATGACGCTGTTGGCGGGGCTGATTTTTTTCTTCTTGCTGGACAAGGCTGAGTTATGGCACCACGGGCATGAACACCACCATGTGGATCACGACCACGCTGGTCACACACACCACGGGCACCATCATCATCCCGCCCAGACTGGTGCCTGGTCTGTCCTGGCGGGCGACAGCCTGCATTGCTTTGGCGATGGCATCCTGATTGCCTCGGCATTCATTGCCGATTGGCATTTGGGCATCGTCGCGGCCCTGGCTGTGCTGGTGCACGAGGTGCCTCACCACATGGGTGACTTGGTGGTGATCGCGCAAGGCGCGCGCAGATCGTCCAAGGCGGCGGTGCTCAAGGTCTCGATTGCCGGAGCCGTCACGGCCTTGGGTGGCGCAGTGGGCTATGTGCTGGTGGATGCCTTGCGCGAACAGCTGCCTTACTTTTTGGTGGTGGCCAGCAGCAGTTTTGTGTATGTGGCTCTGGCCGATTTGATTCCCCAGCTTCAAAAACGTTTGAGCTTGCCACAAACCCTGGCCCAGATCTTCTGGCTGGGTGTGGGCATGCTGGGTGTCTGGTCCGTGGCGATGGTGGTGGGCGGTCACGCCCACTGAACCTTCAGGATGTTTCGCAGGGCAGGCCGGGTGTACGGCTCCATTCGCTCCAGCTGCCTGCATACAGACGAGTCACGCCCAGGCCTGCGAGTTCCATGGCCAGGAGATTGGGCACAGCGCTGACGCCACTGCCGCAGTGGTGAACCACGCTCTCGGGGCTGCGCCCTGCCAGCAATTGGCTCCATTCCTGGTGCAACACTTTGGGCGACTTGAATCGACCCTGTGCATCGAAGTTGTCGGTAAAGGGGCGATTGAGTGCGCCAGGAATATGACCCGCGATGGGGTCCAGTGGCTCGACTTCGCCCCGGTAGCGGGGCGCTCCCCGCGCATCAATCAACGTTTGCGACGTCTGACCCAGTTGGGCGCGAACATCGTCGGTGCTCAACCACTGGCGCAGGGCTGGCCGAATGGCAAAGGTGCAGGGCTCTGCGGTGGTGGCCTCCCCGTGGGCCAGGTCGCCTCCTGCAGTTTTCCAGGCCTGCAGACCGCCATCGAGGATGGCCACAGCATCATGGCCAAGCCATTTGAGCATCCACCACAGACGGCCGCAGTAATTGTTGCCGTTACGGTCATAGACCACGACTTGCGTGTCTGCGTGAACGCCACACTGGCCCAGCCACTTGGCCATATCTTCAGGACGGGGCAAGGGGTGACGTCCGCCGTTGATGGCGTGGCTGGCGTCGTGGGCGCTCAGATGCCGGTCCAGGTGGGCTTGCTGAGCACCCGCAATGTGCACCTGCGCGAAGGTGGTGTCCACTGTGTCCGGGTTCATCAGGTCAAAGCTGCAATCGAAGACAAGCACAGGGGCTTTCTGGGCCTGCAACTGTTGCAACTCGGCGGCAGAAATCAACAAGGTGTAGGGCATCATGGTCAAGTCTCAATGTTCTTCAACGGGGGCTGTGGGCAGGGCGCGGTGGCGCAAGGCCGTGGCGACCAGGCCGCTGCAGATGATGAGCGCCATGCCACCCCAGCCCGACATAGGGATATTGTCACCAAACAGCACCAGCCCATACAGCGCAGCAAACACAATCCCTGAATACTGCAGGCTGGCCACCAGCAGGGCCGAGCTGCGGCTGTAGGCACGTGTCAGGGCCAGTTGCCCCAGGGTTGCCAATACCCCAATCGGTAGCAGCCACAAGGCATGCAGTTGCCACCAGTTGTGCATGCCAGTCAATAGCGTCCCGCCCAAACCCACGACACTGCTGCCTACCGAGAAATAAAACACGGTCCGTGATTCGGGTTCGCCTACCCGCCCCAAGGCTGCCAGCTGAATGTAGGCCAGCGATGCACTCATGCCCGAAAGCAAGCCCACCACTCCGGCCAGAAACTGATCGTGCTCCAAGGTGGGCCGCAGCAGCAACACCACGCCGGCAAACCCGGCCAGCACGGTCAGGACCAGCGGCCCTTGTCGTCCGAGATCGGAGGTGCGTCCCAGCAGCACGGTGCCACCCACCATGAAGGCGGCCACCCAGATGCCGCTCATGTAGTTGAGTGTCATGGCGGTGGCCAGGGGCAAGTGGGCAATGGCGTAGAACCAGCACGACAACGCGGTAGCCCCGACGATCGAGCGCCACACATGCATCATGGGCACGGGCGTATGCAAGGCTATGCGGTGGCGGCGACAGATGCCCGTCATGACCAGCATGCCAATCAGGCCTCGAGCCAGCACGATCTCGAAAATGCTGAAATCCGTGGCGGCCAGTTTGATGCACACACTCATGGTGGCAAAGAGCAGGGCGGCGAGGACCATCCACAACGCTTGCATGGGTGTCGATCTTGAAAAAAGCCGCTTGACGCGAAAGGCTCTCAAGCGGCTGTCGGGTTGAACTCAGCGTTAGGGGTTGGCTTGCATCTGCTTGCGGTACCACTCATGAAAGTGCTGCATGCCGTCTTCCATGGGGCTCTGATAGGGGCCGACTTCGTTGTCGCCGCGCATCATCAGGGCTTTGCGGCCCGCATCCATGCGTTCGGCAATCTCGTCGTCCTCGATGGCCGTTTCCATATAGGCCGCGCGTTGAGCTTCGACAAACTCGCGCTCGAACTCAACGATTTCTTCGGGGTAGTAGAACTCCACCATGTTGATCGTCTTGTCCACGCTGACCGGGTGCAGGGTAGAGACCGTCAGTACATGCGGGTACCACTCCACCATGATGTGGGGGTAGTAAGTCAGCCAGATGGCGCCTTGTTCGGGCAGCTCGCCACCGCGGTACTTGAGCAGCACATCGTGCCACTTTTTGTAGACGTCCGAGCCGGGCCTGCCAAAGGTACTGGCCACACCCACCGTTTGTACCGAGTACTGGTCCTTGAATTCCCAGGCCAGATCGTCGCAGGTCACGAAGTTGCCCAAACCGGGATGGAAGGGGCCCACGTGGTAATCCTCCAGATAGACCTCGATGAAGGTCTTCCAGTTGTAGTTGCACTCGTGCAGCTCCACGTGGTCGAGCTTGTAGCCGTCGAAACTGAGCTTGTGCTGCGGGCCCATGCCGGCCAGATCGGCGGCAATATCACGGCCATTGTCTTCAAACAGCAAGCCGTTCCATTCGCGCAGCTTGTAATTGTTGAGGTTCAAGCAAGGGTCATGTGCAAAGTGGGGGGCACCCAGGAGCTCGCCCCTGGGTGAATAGGTCCAGTGGTGAAGGGGGCAAATGATATTGCCGGCTCCATGGCCCTTACCTTGAGTTTGCAGGTTGCCTCGACCCGAGAGCATGACGGCCTGGCGGTGCCGGCACACATTGGAGAGCAGCTCCACCTGGCCTTGCGCATTGCGTACCAGCGCGCGCCCCTGGGCCTCCTGGGGCAGAGCGAAATAATCGCCGGGCTCAGGCACGGACAAGGCATGGCCCACGTAACGGGGGCCTTTTGCAAAAAGCACTTCAAGCTCACGCTGGAGGAGCGAAGCATCAAAGTAAGAGGAAACTGGCAGTTGGCTTGCGGCCTGCTGTAGCTGAAGACTTAAATCAGACATGGGGTGACCTGACCTGAGACTCCCCCTATGAAGGGGCAGGGACAAAGCGCTGTACTCCGAAGAAACCGGCGCAGACGAAAAAGGCAGTCATCAACTGCCAAAGAGGGGTGATTGTACCCTCTGGGCTTGTATTGGGTTTGACCACATGCAAGTTTGGGTCAGGGAGTGCTTCTAAAATCAGAACTTTTGTGGAAATGCAGATGAGCAAAGCACGATCTTCAGCACCGGCCGATCCCATGGTCGCCCAGCCCCAGAGCTACGAGGCGGCCGTGGCGGAGCTGGAGACACTCGTCTCTCGTCTGGAGTCGGGGCAAATGCCCTTGTCGGACCTGCTGGCGGGCTACCAGCGCGGCGCTGTGTTGCTGGCCTATTGCCGCGATCAGTTGCAGGCGGTCGAGCATCAGATCCAGGTGCTGGATAACGGGCAACTCAAGACCTGGGACGAAGCATGAGCATGTCGCCTGCCTTGCAGCTGTGGATGCAGCCCCGTCTGCAGCAGGTTGAAGATGCGCTTTCGCGCTGGATTGATGCCGCTGCGCCTGCCGATTTGGGGCAGGCCATGCGTTACGCCGTCCTCGATGGTGGCAAGCGTCTGCGCCCCTTGCTGGTGATGGCCACGGCCCAGGCGTTGGGCGGCACCAAGGAGCAGCAAGCCGATCTGCGTGCGGCTTGTGCGCTGGAGCTGATCCACGCGTACTCTCTGGTGCACGACGACATGCCATGCATGGACAACGATGTGTTGCGACGGGGCAAGCCCACGGTACATGTCCAGTTCGGTCAGGCACAGGCCCTGCTGGCCGGTGATGCCTTGCAGTCGCTGGCGTTTGAATTTCTGACGCCTGAAGCGGGCGATGCGACCATTCAGGCTCGTTGCTGTGCCTTGCTGGCGCGGGCCAGCGGTTACTGGGGCATGGCTGGCGGTCAGGCAATGGATCTGGCCCATGTGGGTCAACGCATGCCCCTGCAAGACCTGCAGCAGATGCATCGCCTCAAGACGGGTGCTTTGTTGTTATGCGGTGTTCAAATGGGCGCTGTGTGCGCGGGCTTGCACCAAGGCCCAAGATGGCAGGCACTCGAACGTTTTGGTCAGACGCTGGGGCTGGCCTTTCAGGTGGTGGACGATGTGCTGGATGTGACCGCAGACTCGGCCACCTTGGGCAAAACGGCCGGCAAGGATGCACAGGCTGACAAGCCCACCTACGTCAGTGCATTGGGGCTGGCACAGGCGCAGGCCTGGGCTGATGAACTGGCCCAGCAGGCTCAGCAGGCCCTGACCGACACGGGCCTGACCGAAGAACCTTTGACCATGCTGCGGGAGCTGACCCGCTGGGTGGTGCAGCGAACACATTGAAGAGACCATGACGGGATTGCTCCAAGCCATTGATTCGCCTGAGGACCTGCGCAAGCTGCCTCGCCACGATCTGCACCGACTGGCCGATGAAGTTCGCCAGTGCGTGCTGGACAACGTCTCCAAAACCGGGGGGCATCTGAGCTCCAACCTGGGCACGGTGGAGCTGACGGTGGCGCTGCATTACGTCTTCAATACCCCCCAGGACCGCATCGTCTGGGACGTGGGCCATCAAACCTACCCACACAAGATCCTGACCGGACGTCGGGGCCGTATGCCCACTTTGCGTCAGCTTGGCGGTTTGTCGGGTTTTCCACGGCGCGATGAGAGCGACTACGACACCTTTGGGGTGGGACACTCGTCGACCAGCATCTCGGCGGCGTTGGGCATGGCCCTGGCGTCGCGACAAAAGGGTGAGGATCGGCACGCGATTGCTGTCATTGGAGACGGGGCCATGACGGCAGGCATGGCTTTTGAAGCCCTCAACCATGCCGGGGTCGAGGACTGCAAGCTGCTGGTCATCCTTAACGACAACGACATGTCGATCAGCCCGCCTGTGGGTGCGCTCAACCGCTACCTGGCGCAGCTCATGAGCGGGCGCTTTTACGCCGCGGCTAAAGAGGGTGCCAAGCAGGTGCTCAAGGCCGCGCCGCCCCTGTTTGAGCTGGCCAAGCGTTTTGAAGAGCACGCCAAGGGCATGGTGGTGCCAGCGACCTTGTTTGAGAAGTTCGGCTTCAACTACATCGGGCCTATTGATGGGCATGACCTGGACTCGCTGATCCCGACGCTGGAGAACATCAAACATTTGGAAGGTCCGCAGTTTTTGCATGTGGTCACCAAAAAAGGTCAGGGTTACAAGCTGGCTGAGGCCGATCCGGTCAAGTACCACGGCCCGGGCAAGTTCGACCCGGCCGTCGGTATCGTGCCGCCGGCCACGCCACCTCAAACGACCTTCACACAGGTGTTTGGCCAGTGGTTGTGCGACATGGCTGCCCAGGATGAGCGGTTGGTGGGCATCACGCCTGCCATGCGCGAGGGCTCAGGCATGGTCGAATTTCACAAGCGCTTTCCCGAGCGTTATTACGACGTGGGCATTGCCGAGCAGCACGCCGTGACGCTGGCTGCGGGAATGGCCTGCGAGGGGGTCAAGCCGGTGGTGGCCATTTACTCCACCTTCTTGCAGCGTGCCTATGACCAGCTGATCCACGATGTGGCATTGCAGAACCTGCCTGTGGTTTTCGCACTGGATCGTGCAGGCCTGGTGGGAGCCGATGGTGCGACGCACGCAGGCGCTTACGACATCGCTTTCATCCGTTGCATTCCCAATATGGCGCTGGCGTGTCCAGCCGATGAAGGGGAGTGCCGCCAATTGCTCAGCGCAGCCTATGCGCAGAACCATCCCGTGGCGGTGCGCTATCCGCGCGGGGCGGGCGTTGGTGCTGCGGTGCCGGAGGATCTGCAGGCCCTGCCTTATGGCAAAGCGCAGTTGCGACGCCAAGGGGGCAGCGGCCTGGCGTTGCTGGTGTTTGGTCCCTTGCTGTACCCTGCCTTGCAGGCAGCCGAAAAGCTCGACGCCACCGTGGTCAACATGCGCTGGGTCAAGCCGCTGGATGCTCAGACGCTGCGCGACGTGGCGCAAACCCATGCCCGTCTGGTCACGGTGGAAGACAGTTGTGTGATGGGCGGCGCTGGCAGCGCCGTCACCGAGGCCCTGCAAGGCATGGCCATGACGCGAGAGCTGCTGCAGCTGGGTCTGCCGGATGTGTTCATTGAACATGGTGACCCCGTTAAATTGCTGTCCATGCAGGGCCTGGACGCCGAGGGCATCGAACGTGCTGTGCTGCAACGATGGCCGGCGTGAAACGATTTCAAGCGGTCGTTCAATCCATTTCAAAATCAGACCAAATCGTTGAAATTATTTGATTCGTGAAGGGTAAACCCGGCCTGTTTGGGGCTCTTCTTGTTTCTAAAATGCCAATTGACCAAGGTCCTTGTCCGGAAGTCTCGGACATGTCTAAAACCTTTTGAAGGAGTATTTCAATGGATCGTCGTTCCGTCATCAAGAACGCAGGCCTGGCAGGCGTTCTGGCCGCAGGTACCGCACCCGCGCTGGTGCATGCACAAGCCAACCTGCGTTGGCGCCTGACCTCTGCCTTCCCCAAGGCCCTGGACACCATCTTCGGTGCTGCTGACACGTTTGCCAAGAAAGTCAAAGAACTTTCCGGTGGCAAATTCGAAATCACCGTGCACGCCGCAGGCGAGCTGGTGCCTACCGCCGGCCTGGTGGACGCTGTTCAAAACGGCACTGTGGAAATGGGCCACACCGCCCCTTACTATTACTTCGGCAAGGACGAGTGCTTTGCGCTGGGCTGCGCCATTCCTTTCGGTCTCAACAGCCGCCAGATGACTGCCTGGATGTACGACGGCAATGGTCTCAAGCTCATGCGCGAGTTCTATGACGGCTACAACATCGTCAACTTCCCGATGGGCAACACGGGCGCCCAGATGGGTGGCTGGTTCCGCAAGCCCATCAAGTCCGTCGAGGACTACAAAGGCCTGAAGTTCCGCGTGGGCGGCTTCGCCGGTAAAGTGATTCAGCGCCTGGGTGGCGTGCCGCAGAACATTCCTGGCGGCGAAATCTACCAGGCACTTGAAAAAGGCACCATCGACGCAGCCGAGTGGGTGGGTCCGTACGACGACAAAAAACTGGGCTTCTACAAAGTGGCCAAGTTCTACCATTACCCGGGTTGGTGGGAAGGTGGTCCTCAGCTGGATCTGTTCATCAACAAGAATGCCTACGCATCGCTGTCTGCAGAGAACAAAGCCATCGTCGAGGCTGCTGCCGCATACGCGCACACCGAAATGCAGGCCAAGTACGATGCACGTAACCCAGGTGCCCTCAAAGAGCTGGTGGCTGCCGGTGCCAAACTGACACCCTTCCCCACACCGGTCTTGCAAGCTGCTTTCAAGGAATCCATGGCCCTGTACGAAGAGATCAATGCATCCAACCCCCGTTGGAAGAAGATCTACGCCGACTACAGCAACTTCCGCAAGGAATCGAACCTGTGGTTCCGCTTTACCGAAGCCCGTTTCGACAGCTTCATGCAAAGCGCCAAGCTCTGATCGAAAGTCAGCGATCGCATCTAAACCGCGCCCCAGGGCGCGGTTTTTTTATGCCCCATGCCCATCGCATGGCGCGGCCATAAAAAAACCACCTGCTGTGCGCAGGTGGTTTTCGGTAAGCGACGAGTGGGACTTACTTGGAGGGCTTGAGCAACTCCTTGAGCGCGTCCTCGTCTGACTTTTCGCTGGCAGGGGCATCGACAGGGGCGGCCTGCAGGTCGGCGGCGCCGTCCTTCTTGTCCTCTGCCGAGGGGGCCTCCTCAGCATCGCCGTCTTCCATGGATGCTGCCTGAAGCTCGCTCATCACATCGGCATTGCTCAGGCCAGCATCCTTGCTGATGCCGCCGGTCACCAGCGTGGGCATCGCAATGACGGCCGCCACCATGGCCAGCTGCAAAACGATGAATGCAATCGAGCCTTTGTAGATCTCGGTGGTTTGCACCGCCTTGATGGGCTGGTTCGTCACACGGTCTATGTAGTCGTTCTTGGGGGCCACGCTGCGCAAATAAAACAGCGCAAAACCGAAGGGCGGAGTCAGGAACGAGGTTTGCAAGTTCATGGCGATGATCACGCCGAACCAGATCATGGCTTGGTCTGGCGTCATCCCTGGCACCAAGCCAGGTAGGATTTTTTCTGCGACGGGCGCCAACAGCGGAATCACGATGAAAGCAATCTCAAAGAAGTCAATGAACATGCCCAGCACGAAGATCAGCAGGTTCACCACAATCAGGAAGCCCAAGGCGCCGCCCGGCATTTGTGTGAACAGATGCTCCACCCAGATGTGGCCATCGGCCGCATTGAAGGTGAAACTGAACACAGTGGAGCCGATCAGGATGAACAGCACAAACGAGGCGAGCTTGGCGGTGTTGTCGAGGGCCTGTTTGGTCAATGTCATGGTGAGCTTGCGCTTGATCATGGCCAGGATCAGTGCGCCCAGTGCGCCCATGGCACCGCCTTCGGTAGGGGTGGCCACGCCCAGGAAGATCGTGCCCAGCACCAGGAAGATGAGGATCAGCGGTGGCATGAGCGAGAAGGTCACTTGCTCTGCCAGACGTGACAGCAGTCCGATCTTGAGCTGGCGGTTGAGCATGGACAGGCCCAGACCAACCAGGGACGCCACAGTCATGGACATGATGAAAATTTCGTCCGTTTCGGCGGCTTGTTCGCGGCCGAGCCAGGCGTTCATGACCTGGTCATGGATGTGGCTCCAACCCAAACCCACCAGCAGGCACAACAGGAACAAGGCCAGCAAGGAGCGGTGTCCCGAGGCACCATTGGCTTCGCGGTAGATCCGTGCTTCCGGAGGCAGCGCCGGCACCATGGAGGGACGGAAAATAGCCAGGGCGACTACAAACAAAACATACAAGCCCACCAGCAGCAGGCCGGGCACCAAGGCGCCGGAGTACATGTCGCCCACCGAGCGGCCGAGCTGGTCGGCCAGCACGATCAGCACCAGCGAGGGCGGAATGGCCTGGGCCAGTGTGCCCGAGGCGGTGATGACGCCAGTGGCTACCACACGGCTGTAGCCATAGCGCAGCATGATGGGCAAGGAAATCAGGCCCATCGAGATCACGGCTGCAGCAACGACTCCTGTGGTGGCTGCCAAAAGGGCACCCACCAGTACGACGGCAATGGCGACACCCCCACGGACCGGGCCAAAGACCTGGCCGACAGTCTCCAGCAGGTCTTCGGCCATGCCGGATCGCTCCAGAATGATGCCCATGAAGGTAAAGAAAGGAATGGCCAGCAGCGTGTCGTTTTGCATGATGCCGAAAATACGCAGTGGCAAAGCCTGAAACAGGCTGGGCGGGAACAGGCCGATCTCCATGCCCAAAAAGCCAAAGCCCAGGCCCGTGGCGGCCAGAGCAAAGGCGACAGGAAAGCCAGTCAGCAAAATGACCAGCAGGCCCGCGAACATGATGGGCACAAATTGTTGTGCGAGGAATGAGGTTTCCATGTGGTTCAGTCTCCGTGGGCCATCAGCTCAATTTCGGCGGTGTCTGCTTCTTCGTCTGTCTCGGCCAGGCTGTCGCTGCCTTGGCCGGTCAGGAAGGCCAGGCGTTTGATCAACTCGGACACGCCTTGCAGGGCAAGCAACGAAAAGCCAGCAGGGATCAGGGCATAGGCGGGCCAGCGGATCAAGCCGCCAGCGTTTTGCGACATTTCGCCAGATTCATAGGCTTGCACAAACAGCGGCCAGGACAGATAGATGCTCAGCAGGCAAAACGGAATCAGGGCGACCACAATACCCACTACATCGATCCAGTTACGTGTGCGTGGGCTCAAGCGCGCAGAAATAAAATCAATGCGGACATGGCTGTTTTGCAGCAGACCATAGGCCGAGCCGAGCAGGAACACGCCCGCAAAGATGTACCACTGCACCTCAAGCAAGGCGTTGGAGCTGGTGTCGAACAGCTTACGCACGATGGCGTTGCCGGCACTGATCAGGGTGGTGATCAGAATCATCCAGGTGGTGAGCTTGCCGACCTTGGTGTTGAGGGTATCAATCCAGGCGGACAGCGTTAAGAGAAAAGGCATGGGGGTTCTCCAAGGCAATCAGGCGGCATTGTAAGTGTCATGCCCCTTAGGGCGCCGCCCCAGCAAGCGGGGGTGATTGATATTTTTCAAGCAGGCTGTTGAGGGGCTTTCATGCCCCAGGGCTTAAACCGTTTCAAAATCAGAAACGAACTGGGCCCCATATCAGGCTGATGGTCTGCAATCCCAGCCAAGTCAACAACAAAGAGCCTAGCAGATGCAGGCTGGCGGTCAAGGCCGCCATGCCCAAACGTCCCTGCATGAGTTGGGTGATGACTTCTCCGGAAAAACTGGAGAAGGTGGTCAAAGCCCCCAGAAATCCGGTCACCAGCGCCAAACGCCAAGCGGGGTCGAGATCGGGGAGGTGGTGAAACACACCCAAAGCCAGGCCGATGAGGTATCCACCGATCAAGTTGGCGGCCAGCGTACCCCAGGGTAGCCAACCTGTGGCACTGGCTGGTGGATTGAGCCACGAACCCAGTTGCCAGCGGCACAGTGCGCCTGTGCTGGCACCGATACAGATGGCGATCAATGGGTTCATGTGTCAGCTCCGTGAGGTGGGGAGATCTTAACGCGAGTGCTTAATGCTGCAATTCCCCGCCCAGCACGTCAATGAGTGCGCCGATCATGGGAGCGAGCATGCCCGTGCTGAGGGCCACATCGGCGTCAAACCGTTCATCGGCTGTTTCGGGCAGGGATGCGTCGGGATCACCATCGAGGAACTTCACTTTTTTCAGTTGCAGTGTTTCTGTCAAGGTGAAGCCCACGCGTGCGTCCCAGCTCAAGGCCAATTGCGTGGGCAGCATGCCGCAGTGCACGTGTTGGCGAACTTCGTCGTTGCGCAAGGGGTGGCGGGTGTAACGAATGCTCGAGACCTCTTCGGCGGTGGCTTTGAGCACACCTTCACGCTCGATGTGAAAGTCCCCCAATTGCGGGACATCGGGTTCCATGGACAGCAACCAACCCGTCATGGCCGCTTGTGGCGACAGGGTGGTTTGCAGCAATGTCAGTTGCAGCTGCGGCAGGCATTTCATCAACATGGCCAGGGCTTCGTCGGCCTTGGCCTGACTGCCGGCATCCAGAACCAGGCGTTGGTGTGCCCAATCGAGCCAGACCACGACACAGGCCTGTTTGGCAAAGGCTTGCGGCAGTAGGGACAGCACAATGTCTTCACGCATCTCGCGCAGTTGTTTCTTGCCGGGGCGGCGCCCCGTTTGTGCTTCGATCTCGGCCGCTTGTTCGTCGGCCTTGCGTCGTACCAGATGACCCGGTACCGACTTGGACTCGATCATGAGTTTCAGGATCCAGTGACCTTGAATGGATTCAATCAAGGCACCATGTTCCTGGCCTCGTGGCGGCACCCAGCCGACCGATTTATCCTGCGTGGCTGTGCACTCGACATAACGCCCGGCATCCAAAGCAGCCTCGGCCTGGTCCAGAGGAAAGGCTGGCGAGGCCAGGCGATACACCATCACATTCTTGAACACGAACACATTCCTTGCTTGAAGTCAGTGCCCGATGATAGTGGATGGGTCAGACCTATTGCTGCGCCTTCCAGGCTTGACCGTTGATGCGTGCGCCCTGGTCCGAAAGCGTTTGTGACAAGACGGGTCCAACGCCTTTGACCCGTGCTTGCAGATCAGGCCAATCCTTGAACGTTCGAGTTTCCCTGGCTTTGAGAATCCGTGCTGTCAGTGCAGGGCCCAGGCCCTTGAGCCCGTCAAGATCCATTTCGCGTGCCCGGTTGAGGTCAAGCTCGGCGTGAGCCAAAAGACAGGCCAAAGCCATAGCCACGGTGACCGCTGTTTTTTTCATGGTCGTGCTCCCTTGATGTGTACAGCTGTTCAGAAGCTGCACAGTTCATTGTGCGTACGAACCCGAAGGTGTGAATCAGGGCTTGCCCTGTAGACGACAGGATTTAAAGCTCTTCGACCCGACGCGGGGGGTAGGTATCCCAGCCCTGGCAGCCTGGGCAATGCCAGAAATAGCTGTGGGCCTCAAAGCCACAAGCTGCGCAGCGGTAGCGCGACAGGGGCCTGGTTGCCTGCTCCAACGCTTTGTGCACCGGGGCAGGTACATGGGCCTGAGAGTGGGTATCAAGCTCCAGCCAGCGCTTGGCAGCGAGCAAGGACGAGTGCTGGGTCAGGTGTTGCTCGTAACTGGCCAGTGTGTCGTTCAAAGCACCCTGCGGCTTGAGCTCCAGCATGGCTTGCAGGATGTCCAGATTGCCTTCCTGTGCATACAGGCTTTGCAGCCAGGCCAGTGCGCGCGGTTGCTGCTGGCAACCGATGGCCGCTTTGACCAGGGCAGGGGCAGCCAGGGCGGCTGCCCCTTGACCTTCTTTGAACAGGGGTTCGAGCACATCCAAGACTTGTTCGTGATCGCCACGTGATTCCAGCAGTTGTGCCAGCAAGATACGCGGACGTGAGGCTTGTGGGTAGCGGGCCAGGGTTTCTTGCAGGATGCGCAGACCCGTCGTCTGGTCGCCTTGGGCAATGGCCTCGCGCGCTTGTTCACAGCCGTAATGGGCACGGCGGACATCGAACTGGGCCTCACCGGAGGCCTCCAGCAACTGCGCCACTTCAGTGGCCTGTGGCCATTCACGCGAGCGCTCATAAATGGCCAGACGAGCTAGTCGAGCTTGTCCTGCGTAGGATGTGCCTTCGAGTTTGCGCAGCGCTTCTTCGGCGCGGTCGAGCAGGCCTGCCTTGAGAAAGTCCAGCGCCAACGCATGCTGTGCGCGCTGACGATCGGCCTGGCTCAAATCTCCACGTGAGAGCAAGTGCTCGTGCACGCGCACGGCCCGGTCGTATTCCCCGCGACGCCGAAACAAGTTTCCTAGGGCAAAGTGCAGCTCCGAGGTGTCCGGATCGTTTTGTACGGCTTCGATGAAGGCGTCAATGGCCTGATCCTGCTGTTCATTGAGCAGGTAATTGAGGCCCTTGAAATAGGCGCGGGGTGCTTGCAGGTTGTTGATGCGCATCTGGCGCAGGTCCAGCCTTGACGCGAGCCAGCCCAGACCAAAGGCGACAGGCAAGGCCACCAGAATCCAACCCCAATCGAGTTCCATATGCCTAGGCCTTCAGTGTTCAAATGCCCACGGCGATGTCCAGCGCGCTGGATGCCTGCGAGGGTGTTGGGGGTGATGCGGGTTGGGGTGGATTCAGTCGCAAGCTGCGCGCCATCTGACGCTGACGCCACCATAAGGGCAACATGCCCAACACACCCACGATCAAGCCCAGGGCGAAAACGCTCAGCACGATCAATGCGGTTGGGGCTTCCCAATAGGTGCCGAAAAAGAAGAACAGTTTGCCGCTTTGCTGGTTGTTCAAGGCAAAGGCAAACAAGGTGAAAAACACGGCAGCCTTGATAAGCCACAGGGCGAGACTCAGAAGTTTTTTCATGGGCGTGTTCCGAGGTGCAGTGTGCCCATTTTAGCGGCCGGACCGGCCTGCGCAGCTCACGCTTGAGGGGGCTGGGTGCCCGTTGTGGGCAGTCGGTCCACGCTTTCACGCAGGGCTTTGCCAGGCTTGAAGTGAGGGACGCGCTTTTCAGGAATTTCGACACGCTCACCCGAGCGTGGGTTGCGACCGATTCGCGGCGGTCGACGGTTGATGGAGAAACTGCCAAAACCGCGAATCTCGATGCGGTGACCACGCTCCAGAGCATCGCTCATCGCGTCCAGCACTGTTTTGACCGCAAGCTCTGCATCGCGGTAGGTGAGCTGGTGAAAGCGGGTGGCGAGCGCTTCAACAAGGTCGGATCGTGTCATGGCGAATCGTTCAACATCAAAACAGGGTCTGTCAAACAATCTGCCCGGCGAAAAGCCGGGCAGATGTTCTAGTCAGACAAGCTGGTCAACAAAGTTGATCAGTTGTTGTCCAGTTTGGCACGCAGCAGGGCGCCCAGGCTGGTGGTGCCGGCGTTGCCCGTGTTCTGGCTCAGCGTGGCCATGGCTTCTTGTTGGTCGGCCTGGTCCTTGGCACGAATCGACAGGGAGATGCTGCGGCTCTTGCGATCCACATTGGTCACCACGGCGGACACTTCGTCGCCTTCTTTCAGCACGCTGCGTGCGTCTTCCACGCGGTCAGCGGAGATTTCAGAGGCGCGCAGGTAGCCGATGATGTCATCGCCCAGGTCGATTTCAGCGCCCTTGGCGTCCACGGTCTTGACCTTGCCAGTCACGATCGAGCCTTTGTCGTTGACAGAGGTGAAGGTGCTGAACGGGTCGCCGTCGAGCTGCTTGATGCCCAGGGAGATACGCTCGCGGTCCACGTCCACGGCCAGCACGATGGCTTCCACTTCCTGGCCCTTCTTGAACTCACGCACGGCTTGTTCGCCAGACTCGTTCCAGGACAGGTCAGACAGGTGCACCAGGCCGTCGATACCGGCAGCCAGACCCACGAACACGCCGAAGTCGGTGATCGACTTGATCGGGCCCTTGACGCGGTCGCCACGCTTGGTGTTTTGAGCGAACTCTTGCCATGGGTTGGCACGGCATTGCTTCATGCCCAAGCTGATGCGGCGCTTGTCTTCGTCGATCTCGAGGACCATGACTTCGACCTCGTCGCCCAGCGACACGATCTTGGAAGGAGCCACGTTCTTGTTGGTCCAGTCCATTTCAGACACGTGCACCAGACCTTCGATGCCGGGCTCGAGTTCCACAAACGCGCCGTAGTCGGCGATATTGGTGATCTTGCCGAACATTCGGGTGCTTTGCGGGTAGCG
>JALRIL010000163.1 GCA_023255445.1 Limnohabitans sp.
CGCCCAAGCAGGCTCCGAGCGTCTGCGCGTCGAGGAGCTGATTGCGCAACTGACCCACGAACACCGAGGCCTCGAAAAAGCCTGGAAGCAGCTCGAACCCGCCTTGCGCAAAGTGGCCAAAGGCCAGGACACGGAGCTGGACACCGCCTTGTTGCAAGACCTGATCAACCGCTACCACACCCATGCGCAATTGGAAGAGCAGCAGTTCCTGCCTTTGGCCGAAACCATTTTGGGTCGCAGTGACCATCGCATGGCCGCTTTGGGCATGTCGCTGCACATGCGTCATGTGCCCCGCTTTGTGATGCACATCTGAGCACCATGCCAGGGTGATCCCACAGCCCTCGCGGGCATTTCATAAAATGCCTGATCTGCGGATCACCCACCATGTTCAGTTTCTTCAAGAAAAAATCTCTCCCACCTGCCGCGCCAGCCTCTGTTGATGCCGCTGTGCCATCGCTTGCTGAGGCCGCAACGCCGCTGCTGGCGCCTGAAGCCCCCGTCACCCCGCCCACACAGGTACCGCGTAGCAGCTGGCTTGAGCGCCTGAAAAACGGTCTGCGCAAAACCGGTTCGTCCATCACCACGGTGTTCACCGGTACCCAGATCGATGACAACCTCTACGAGGAACTGGAAACTGCCCTTTTGATGGCGGACACCGGCGTCAGGGCCACCGAACACTTGCTGGCCGATCTCAAACGCCGCGTCAAGGACGCCAAGGCCACTGATCCGGCCCAGGTCAAAGGCTTGCTGATGGACGCCATTGCCGACATGCTGGCGCCGCTGCAAAAGCCTCTGGAAATCGGCGCTCAACAACCCACCGTCATCATGGTGGCCGGAGTCAACGGCGCAGGCAAAACCACCTCGATTGGCAAACTGACCAAGCACCTTGCCGACAGCGGCGAAAGCGTGTTGCTGGCTGCAGCTGACACCTTCCGCGCCGCCGCCAAGGAACAGCTGGCCGTCTGGGCTGACCGCAACACCGTCGAAATCGTCAGCCAGCAAGGCGGCGACCCCGCTGCCGTGAGCTTTGACGCCGTGACGGCGGGTCGCGCTCGAGGCAAAGGCGTGGTGCTGGTGGACACCGCCGGTCGCCTGCCCACCCAGCTGCACCTGATGGAAGAGCTCAAAAAGATCAAGCGTGTGGTGCAAAAGGCCGACGCCACGGCCCCGCACGAGGTACTGCTGGTCATTGACGGCAACACCGGCCAGAACGCCTTGGCGCAAGTCAAAGCCTTTGACGAGGCGTTGCAACTGACGGGCCTGATCGTCACCAAGCTCGACGGCACCGCCAAAGGCGGCGTGCTGTGCGCGATTGCCCGCGAAAAACCGATTCCGGTGTACTTCATCGGCGTCGGCGAAAAACTCGAAGACCTGGAAACTTTTGACGCCCGCGAATTTGCACAGGCACTTTTGTCATGACCCACACCACACCCCCTACCGAGCCACGCCTGACATCACTCTCCCACGGCGGTGGTTGCGGCTGCAAGATCGCACCGGGCGTGCTGGCCAACATCCTGCGTGGCACCTCGGGCCTTCCCGTGCCACCCGAGCTGCTGGTCGGCATCGAAACTGCGGATGACGCTGCCGTCTACAAGCTCAACGACGAGCAGGCGCTGATTGCCACCACCGACTTTTTCATGCCCATCGTTGACGATGCGTTCGACTTTGGCCGCATTGCCGCCACCACCGCCATCAGCGATGTGTACGCCATGGGTGGCACGCCCATCATGGCGCTGGCCCTGGTGGGCATGCCCATCAACGTGCTCTCGCATGAAACCATCGGCCGCATCCTCGAAGGTGGCGCCAGCGTGTGCAAGGCAGCAGGCATTCCCATTGCAGGTGGCCACACCATCGACTCGGTCGAGCCTATTTATGGTCTGGTGGCCATCGGTCTGGTCCATCCCAGCCGCGTCAAACGCAACGCCGATGCGCGTGCAGGCGATGTGCTGGTGCTGGGTAAACCGCTTGGCGTAGGCATCCAGTCTGCCGCGCTCAAAAAGAACGCCCTGGCCCCCGAGGGCTACGCGCAAATGATTGCCACCACCACCCGTCTGAACACCCCCGGCCCGGATCTGGCCCGCATCGACGGCGTTCACGCCATCACGGATGTCACGGGGTTTGGCCTGGCTGGCCACGCGCTGGAAATGGCACGCGGCAGCAGCTGCACTGTGCACATCGACTGGCACAAGGTGCCCCTGCTCAGCGGCGTGCGCGAGCTGGCCGCCCAAGGCATGGTCACCGGCGCTTCGGTTCGCAACTGGGCAGGCTATGGCCAGGACGTCCAGTTGCCTGCGGGCTTCCCGCCCCAGGACCAGGCCCTCTTGACCGACCCGCAGACCAGCGGCGGCCTGCTGGTGGCTTGCAGCCCGGAAAGCGTGGATCAGGTCCTGGCGACCTTCATGGCCCACGGCTTTGACCGTGCCAGCGTTGTCGGACACATGGCTTCTGGTCCCGCGCAGATTCAAGTGGCAACCTGATCGGGCTCCCGTATTCGCTGTAACCCCTTGTCACAACAAGTGTTTTCAAATTAGCACTCTTTGCCTGCGAGTGCTAAAATAGGGGCATTGAAAGGAGTTCTGGAATGACACATCAATCTGGTTCCCTGTCCACCGCGATGACCCTGCGCAGCCCTTGGGCTGTGGTGCCTTCTTTGGGTCACCTTGACGCCTATATTTCGGCGGTCAACCGCATGCCCATGCTTACCCTTGAGGAAGAGCAGGAAGCTGCCCGCCAACTCAAGAACAACGACGACCTCGAAGCCGCCCGCAAGCTGGTGCTTTCGCACCTGCGGCTGGTGGTGTCCGTGTCGCGTCAGTACCTGGGCTATGGCCTGCCCCACAGCGACCTGATCCAGGAAGGCAACGTCGGCTTGATGAAGGCTGTCAAGCGCTTCGACCCGGACCAGGGCGTGCGACTGGTCAGCTACGCACTGCACTGGATCAAGGCTGAAATCCACGAGTACATCCTCAAGAACTGGCGCATGGTCAAGGTCGCCACAACCAAGGCCCAGCGCAAGCTGTTTTTCAACCTGCGTTCCATGAAGCAAGGCTTCAAGGCCGATCTGGAAGAAGGTACGCACCGCGACACCCTGTCCTCTGCCGAAGTGGACAGCGTGGCCAACCAGCTGAACGTCAAACGCGAAGAAGTGCTGGAGATGGAAACCCGCATGTCCGGTGGCGATGTGTTGCTGGATCCGGCGCCCAGCGAGGATGGCGAACAGGCCTTTGGCCCTATCGCTTATTTGTCACGCAGCAGCGACGAACCCACCGCCATGATCGAGGCGCGCCAACGCGACGCCCTGGCCAGTGAGGGCCTGGTCGCGGCACTGGCGTGTCTTGATGAGCGCAGCCGCCGCGTTGTCGAGGAGCGCTGGCTCAAGGTCAATGACGACGGTTCGGGGGGCATGACGCTGCATGACCTGGCCGCTGAATACGGGGTAAGCGCCGAGCGCATCCGCCAGATCGAGGTCGCCGCCATGAAAAAAATGAAAAAGGCGCTGGCCGACTACGCCTGAAGGCAGACTCTGAATCGTTTGCAAGAGCCGACCCCCGTCGGCTCTTTGTTTAGACCTTGTTCAGGGTGCGTCGGGCCCTGCGCACAATGTAGCGCGTAGCCTCGCAAGGTGACTGTGTTTGCCATTGTTCGCACAACGTATCCACCCAGGTGGCTTGGGTTTTGGAAGCATCGTTGAGCCAGTTGGCTACCGAATTCTGCACATAGCGACTGGGGTCCGCTCGCAAGGGCTCCAGCAAGTGCAACGCGAGTTCGGGTTGAGCCTGCAAAATCCGAATGGGTGCGCACCAGACACCCTTCGGGCGCGTCAATTCAATGGCAAAACGGCGTATGTTGGGGTCGGGCTGTCGCGTCCAGGCCTCAAGCAACTCCAGCGCCTTAGGAAGTTCTTCAATCACCTGCCCACGTACAGCCGCCCAGGCCATCTCACGCACCCCAAAGTGCGGGTCAGCCGCCAATCGAGCCTGCGCATGCAGTTGTTGCCTCAGCGACCAGCCACTGTGACGCACCCAGTCACAAGCCCACCCGCGAGCAATATCACTGGGATGGCTGACCAGGCGCCAGGCCACAGCATCCGGATCGTGGCTGGCAGCGGTCATGTCATACAGGGCATGAGCAATCAGGCCATGCCGCCTCATGGGTTTGAAGCTGCCGAGCATGGCCAGCGTGTCTTGCAAACGCGCATGCTGCGGATCCAACCCCAAGTCCAGCGCTACAGCTTGCGCCAGGATGGACAGGTTCACCGCCAGAAATTCGTTCAGATTAGCCGTGGGTATGGCCCCAGTTTCCAGTGCACTTAGAACCTCTGCCGGAATCAGGGTGATGCGTGCAGCTCCTTTACGCGTCAGAAAATGCGCATATTCAGACTTGACTGGACGCAGGGCTGGGGACGCCCGCATTCATTTGCCTTGCAGCAACAGTTTGACATCGTCGGCCAGGGCTTGGGCACCACTACCGTAACGGTTGTACAAACGCACACGCCCCTTGGGATCGTACGTGTAGCTGCCAGCCGAGTGGTCCATGGTGTAGCTCGTGGGTGTTTGCCCTGGCACCTTCTTGTAATAAATTTTGAAGGCTTTGGTCACTTCGGGCAGCTGCTCCGGGCTAGGACGCAGCGCCACAAAGCCGGCATCGAAGTTGGCCATGTAGGCCGTGAGCAACTGCTCGGTGTCGCGCTCAGGGTCCACCGTGACAAACACGCCTTGCAGCTTGTCGCCGTCTGCACCCAACAAGCGTTTGGTCTCAGCCAGTTCCTGGAGGGAGGTCGGGCACACATCCGGACATTGGGTGTACCCAAAAAACACGATCACGGCCTTACCGGCAAAGTCTTCGAGACGGCGCAGCTGGCCTTGAGCATCAGTCAACTCGAAACCACGGGCGTAGTCAGCGCCCGTGATGTCAACGCCATGAAAGGCAGGTGCATCACTGCTGCAACCCGACAGCAGGCCGCCGGTGATGACCAGGGTTGCGGCTCCAGCCAGGGTTTTCAGCCAGAATCGTTTATGCATGGCTTGACCTCAAAACAGATAGTGATCGACCAGCAGCGCTGCAAACAGCACGCTCAGGTGAATCAGCGAAAAACGAAAAGTCTTGCGTGCGAGCGCATCCGAGTAGTTGCGCCACAAAGCCAGTCCATAGCCAATGAAACCCACACTCAACACCACGGCAAAGAACAGGTACAACCATGAGCTCATGCCATAGACAAAGGGCATCAGGCAAGCCGCCAGCAACACAACGGTGTAGAGCAAAATTTGCAGGCGGGTGAATGCGTTGCCGTGAGTAACCGGCAGCATGGGCAAGCCCGACTTGCGGTAGTCCTCAACCCGGTACAAAGCCAGCGCCCAAAAGTGCGGTGGTGTCCACAGGAAAATGATCAAAAACAAAATCAGTGCCTCGGGGCCCACATCGCCCGTCATCGTAGACCAGCCCAACACGGGCGGCATGGCCCCACTGGCGCCGCCAATGACAATATTTTGTGGCGTCAGTGGCTTGAGGATAACGGTATAGATGATGGCGTAGCCCACAAAGGTGGCAAACGTCAGCCACATGGTGATGGGGTTGACCTGCACATACAAAATGACCGAACCAACAGCGCACAGCACTGCAGAGAACACCAACGCTTGCCGGTCGCTGAGCACACCTCGGGCCGTGGGTCGCCAGGCCGTACGTTTCATCTTGGCGTCAATGCTTTTTTCAACCAGGCAGTTGAACGCCGCAGCCGCACCGGCAACCAGCCAAATGCCCACGCAGCCCCACAAGCCCAGCATGAGCTGCGAGCCATCAGGCAGGCCCGGCACTGCCAGCACCATGCCAATGAGGGCACAAAACACGATCAGCTGAACCACCCGTGGCTTGGTCAGCGCGTAGTACTGTCGCCAAAGGCTGCCGACAGGAAAAACAGTTGCAGAGGTCATTCGACAGGCTTTGCAGAAACCACAGGCACAACGCCTGTAGCAGTTGATGAGTACGTGACGTGGCTGCGTGCCCACAACCAAACCAGTGTGAGCATGAGCGCTGAAGCTCCACCCGTGTGTAACAGCGCGGCAAACAAGGGCCAATCCAGCACCACATTGGACATACCGGTGAGCAACTGCAACAGCGTCAAAGCAAGCAACAAACGTGCGCCACGGCGCAATGCCGGATAACGCAACAATTGCCAGCCCAGCAACCCCAAAGCGGCCAGCACAAGCCAAGCCATGGTTCGATGCACCACGTGAATGCTCACCAGCGCAGAAAACGACAGCAATTCACCAGAGGCGGTATGACCCAGCTCACGCCAAAGCTCAAAACCACTCCAATCCATGGTGGGCCACCAACGGCCCTGGCACAAGGGAAAGTCTTCGCAGGCCAGCACCGCGTAGTTGGTGCTGACCCAGCCCCCCAGCGCCAATTGAATCAGTAGCAAAAGGGCTGCAATTTGCACGCCCATTCGCACGGCTGCGGGAATGGCGACCTCTTTCCAGCCGCTGTAGCGCACAGCCTGGGCCATGAGCAAGACCAGCAAACCAACAGCGAGCAACAAATGCGTGGTCACGATGACCGGAAAGAGTTTCATCGTCACGGTCAGGGCACCAAACGCTCCCTGCAGGCATACCCATGCCAGCGTGAGTGTTGGCCAACCCGGATGAACGGCAAGCTGCGGCTCACGTCGCCAGACGCGCCACGTCCAGACCGTCAACACAATGATCAACACACCCACGCTGCTGGCCAAATAGCGGTGCACCATCTCGATCCAGGCCTTGCTGTGGGTGACCGGACCAGTGGGCATGGCCAATTGCGCAGCCGAAATGTCGGCGTGTGCACCCAAAGGGCTGGCCTGGCCGTAACACCCCGGCCAGTCCGGGCAACCCAAACCGGAATCTGTCAGGCGCGTAAAGGCCCCCACCAACACCAGTTCAAAAGTCAAGGTCAGGATCAGCAGGGTCAAGGCTTTAAGACGCTGTGACGACGATGCCTGTCGTTGACGGTGCCAAAACACCGCCAGTGGCAAGCCCGCCAGCAGCAGCCCCAGGCCCATCAGCTGAAGCAGAGGTTCAAGGTTATACAAAGGCACTTGCATGTTCGAGTCTGTTCAACGACCAGGTTCGTCCCAGGAGGCAGACGCACGCAGCAAACGATCGAGATCACGACGCGCCTTGCTGGCCATGTGAACATCCATGCCCGCAGGAAAGCGCATCATCCAGTTACCCATGGGGTCGACCACATACAAATGATCCTCAAGCGCATGACCCGCAGCTGGCTTCAACCAGTCTTTCAATGCAGCGGCATCCACGCGCAGGACCTGCGCATCCTTCAAGGCCGGTTGCAAAGCAGCAGGTACGGGCGCCTCGTCTGAAATCAGCCAGACCCGATCAATGCGTTCCTTTTCCTTGCCTTGTGTTTCGCGCAATTGACGCTGGAAATAGAGGTTGTTCTCACAAGCTTTGTCACATGCGCCCGAAGCGACCGACAACAGCAACCACTGACCATGAAAACTTTGCAAGGGAACGGTTTGCCCATCAAGGCGGGTGCCTTGGGCAACTGGCATGGGCTTGGGTGGATCGATGAGTTCACCAAAGTTCTTGCCACTTCCAGGACGAAGCACGTAATAGGTGAAATAGGATGCTATCACCGGCGCTGCACACAACAGCATGACCAACAACATGATCGTGCGACCGCGACGTGTGCGATGTTCATCGTCAGCCGGCAGCTCGTCGGGCTGAGGCAAACTGTGCACGGTCATGCCTAAGGGCGCATCAACCAGCGAGTTGTGTTCGTCGGGGTTTGACAATTTGGAACCAGACATAAAGAAAGGCGATCAGGGCCGTCAGCCCAAACCACTGAAAAGCATAGCCGTAATGTTTCTCGACACCACTGGCAGGTTGCGGCCACTGCCGAAGCAAGCCGGCCTCGTCAGGCCCTGTTTGTTGCACGCTGATTTCCAGCAGAGGCAGTCCTGTTTCGGCCCGGTAGGCAGCCAAGTCCAGATTTTGCCGTATCTGCCCACTGCCGCTGCCATCGAGCTCAAACATCCTTGAGGGCCATGGGGCCAACACGCCCTCCAGATGAACCTCTTCCTTCGGTGTCGGCACTTGCGGCACACGGTTATGCATTTGCGCATCCAACGGCACCCAGCCACGTTGAACCAACACTACGGCAGGGCTGTCTGCAAGCTTGAAAGGGCTCACGACATAAAACCCCGGCCGACCCAGCATCTGGCGGTTATCCAGATAGACCGTGCGGTCACCGATCCAGTGACCACGAAGGCTGACTTTTCGGTAAATCATCCCCTGCCGATTGGCCACGCTGTCCTGCGCATGGCCCATATGGCTTAACTCCAGTGGCGCCATGTGCTGCATGGCTTGCCTGGCCTCGATGACAGCCTCCTTTTGTGCCGCACGCCGCAACTGCCACACCCCCATGGAGGTCGTCACCGTGGCCGCCACCAGCGCGGCAAAAAGCAGCGCCAGCCTCCGAGTTGTCGAGGATCTGGTTCTCACCTGATAATCACTCCATGAAAATTCTTGTCGCACTGGCTTTTGCAGCCATCTTGTTGAGTTTAGCTTCTGCTCTGGTTTACATGATGAAGGGACCACGAAGCACAGCCGCCGATGAACCCGCTCCCAAAGGCAATATGGTTCGCGCCTTGGCATTTCGTGTGGGCTTTTCCATAGTTCTTTTTGCGTGCATCCTGATCTCATGGAAGATGGGCTGGGTCCAACCCACGGGCATCCCTGCTGGTGCCTGACGTCTACGTGAAACTGATTTATCAATAAAAAAGCGCCCGAGGGCGCTTTTTTATTGGAGCTTGCAAGCCTTTACATCCAATACACCAGGATGTACAGACCAAGCCAGACCACGTCCACAAAGTGCCAGTACCAGGCAGCACCTTCAAAGCCAAAGTGACGTTCGGCCGAGAAGTGACCCTTTTGCAGGCGCAGGGTAATGAACAACAGCATCAACATGCCCACAAACACGTGGAAGCCGTGGAAACCGGTCAACATGTAGAAGGTTGAACCATACACGCCGGAGGACAGCTTCAAGTTCATTTCCGTCCATGCATGGTGGTACTCGTAACCTTGCACGAACAGGAACACTACACCCAGCAACACCGTCATCCACATGAAGCGGATGGTCTTGGCGCGGTCACCGTGCTGCATGGCATGGTGGGCCACTGTCAGAGTTGCACCTGAAGTCAAGAGCAGTGCCGTGTTGATGGTCGGCAGCCAGAAGGGCGTCATGGTCTGGAAAGGCTCCACCGTGCCGGCAGGAGATGCGGTCATGCCTGCGGCCAGCGTTGGCCACACGGCCTTGAAATCGGGCCACAGCAGGGCGTTATCCAGGGTACCCAATGCAGGCACCGAGTGCGCGCGCGCCCACCACAGGGCGGAGAAGAAGGCACCGAAGAACATCACCTCGGAGAAGATGAACCAGGTCATGCTCCAGCGGTAGGACACATCAATACGGTTGCTGTAGAGACCGTTTTCGCTCTCGGCAATGGCCTCACGAAACCATTGGAACAACACTGTCAGCCACCAGATCAGGCCAAAAAACAGGGAGTACATGCCCCAAGAGGCACCATTGATCCACTGACCAGCGCCCAGGATGACAAAGAACAGACCAATGGCCGACATCACCGGATGGCGCGACTCATGTGGTACGTAGTAGTAAGGCGTAGTGCCGTGTGCAGTAGAACTCATGAGGACTCCTGGGTTTGATTTTGTATGTTCTGTTGTGTTTACAGGCTGATGGGCTGAGCCACCACCCACTGGACCAGGGCCACTAGGCCCAGTACAAATAACAAGGCCAGCGCAATGCCGACCACAATGATGTGGATCGGGTTGAGCTGGGCCATATCTTGCTGAAACGCCTGGCGACTGCGAAGGCCCACGAAGGACCACAGGACAGCCACTATCGTGCGCCACAGTGATCCTTTGCGCTGATGAGGCGTGGGATGCTGCATGTTCATGCGCCAGCCCCTGACAAGGTTGTGTTTTTGGCGACAGGCGCTGCAGGCACCTTGCTGCCCACCTCGAAGAAGGTGTAGGACAGCGTGATTGTCTGCACGTCTTTGGACAACTTGGGGTCGATCACAAAGACCACGGGCCACTGCTTCTTCTCACCGGGATCGAGCGTGTACTCGTTGAAGCAGAAACACTCAAGCTTGTTGAAATGGGCCTGCGCCTGTTTCGGTGCATAACTGGGAATGGCTTGAGCAGCCATCCTCCGATTTTGCGTGTTCTGAAATTCGTACATGACTGTGGTCATTTCGCCCGGATGCACCTGCAAGGAGCTTTTCTCGGGTTTGAAGGACCAGGGACCACGTGCGTTCGCGTCAAACTCCACCGTGATGGTGCGAGAGTAATCAATCTGTGTGTTGGCCGGTGATGCACTCTTGCCAGTCGTCCAGCTCGAGTTCTGGCTTTCCGACAAGGCAAGGATATTGACCCCGGTGATTTCACAAATTTGCTTGTAGATGGGGATCAATGCGTAGCCGAAGCCAAACATGCCGATCGCTATCACGACCAGCTTGCCCACCATCGACTTGTTCGCACCGCTCAAATTCATGGTTTCAGCCTGAACTCAGCCACCCAGCAAAATAATCTTGGCCATGAAGCCCGCCATGAAAACCAAGGCCACGGACGCCAGAATCAGCGCCAGTCGGACATTGCTTTTTTTACGTTCTGTCATGGCCAACCTATATCAACCCACCACGCGAGTGGCCGTAGCATCCAGCTTGGGAGGGGTTTCAAAGGTGTGGAAGGGTGCAGGAGAAGGAACTTCCCACTCCAGGCCTTCGGCAGCTTCCCAGGGGCGCTGAGGTGCCTTGGCACCTTGGCCACGCATGCCCGGGATCACCACGAACACGAAGAAGTACACCTGCATCAGACCAAAGCCGAAGGCACCGATGGAAGACAACATGTTGAAGTCAGCAAACTGCATCGGGTAATCGGCGTAACGACGGGGCATACCAGCCAGACCCAGGAAGTGCTGCGGGAAGAAGGTGACGTTGAAGAAAATCAACGACAACCAGAAGTGGATCTTGCCGCGGGTTTCGCTGTACATCACGCCGGTCCACTTGGGGGCCCAGTAATAGTAACCACCAAACAGGGCGAACAAGGACCCAGCCACCATGGTGTAGTGGAAGTGAGCCACCACGTAGTAGGTATCCTGGAGCTGTTGGTCCAGGGGGGCCATCGACAGGATCAAGCCGGTAAAGCCGCCCATGGTGAACACGAAGATAAAGCCAACAGCCCACAACATGGGGGTCTCGAACGTCATCGAGCCGCGCCACATGGTGGCAATCCAGTTGAACACCTTCACGCCGGTCGGAATGGCGATCAGCATGGTGGCATACATGAAGAACAGCTGGCCCGTCACAGGCATGCCCGTCGTGTACATGTGGTGAGCCCACACGATGAACGACAAAATGGCGATGGAGGCCGTGGCATACACCATGGAGGTGTAACCAAACAGCTTTTTACGTGCGAAAGCGGGAATGATCTGGCTGATGATGCCGAAGGCCGGCAGGATCAGGATGTACACCTCAGGGTGACCGAAGAACCAGAAAATGTGCTGGTACATGACGGGGTCACCGCCACCTGCGGGGTTGAAGAAGCTGGTGCCGAAGTGACGATCCGTCAGTGTCATGGTGATGGCGCCAGCGAGCACAGGCATCACGGTTGCCGTCGGAAACGTAGACGCGCACGTAACTGCCCCGGCGGCTCAGGCAACTCAGCCTGGTCAGATGGTTGCCATCATGGGCACCTCGACCTGCCACGTTATGAACAGCGACACGGCACGGGCTTGAGACTCGTCAATACCTGTACGGGTACCTGCTACAAACGGTACCTTCGTGTTAA
>JALRIL010000006.1 GCA_023255445.1 Limnohabitans sp.
CCCATGGCATACGCCAGTGTTTGGACCTGCGGGTCGGGTTGAACCGAGGTGTCAATCCAAAGGGATTGATGCCCGGAGGCCCGCCATTGATCGCACCATGACTGCGCGTCTGCAAGCGCCTGGGTGCGGCCTCCCAAGCCATCCAAGGTCACGTTCGCACGCCCATCGCTCAAAATAACCAATAAGGGCGTGATCCCTTGCCGCTGCAAGCGCATGGCTTGCTCGTACGCCAATTTCAGCCCCGATGCGAGAGGCGTCCCGCCGCCGCCCGGCAGGCCAGTCATGGCCCGCTTGGCGCGGACTAAAGACCGCGTCATCGGTAGCAACAACTCGGCTTTCGCGCCCTTAAAAGACACAATGCACACGCTGTCGCGGCGGGCATAGGATTGTTGCAACAACAACTCTACAGCACCCTTCGCCTCCGCCAAGCGCTGCAGCGCCGCGGATCCAGATGCATCCAGCGCCAGTAACACACAGCTCGCACTGCTTTGTTGGTAACGTCGCAGGTGAAAGTCCTCGGACCGGATGGATACCCCACCAGAAGGCGGTTTGCTGCGTAAGCGCTGCTTGGGCGCTGCGGCGCGCAAAGTTGCCAACACGTGCAACCGCGCATGGCCCCCAACTGACCCCGGTCGTGGTGGTAGCGGCCGTCCCCTTTGCGCGCCTGTTTTGAGCTGACCGCTGCGCCCCGTGCGATTGGCCGGGCTGCGTGCCGAACGCGACAGCAAACGATCAAGGACGTCGTTGGGCAAGCTGGCCAATGCGGCAGCGACCAGTATTTCCTCTGGCTTGGGCTCTGGGGGTGTCGCCGTGTCGGTCAGGTCTTCTGAGGACTCTTCAGGTACCAGTGGCGACGGATCTTCATCACCGCTGTCATGCAGGGTGTTGTCGTGTTCGTCTGCGTTCGATCCCGCGTCTGCGTCGGGCGCTTCATTCGGTTGCGTCTCGGCGTGGGTTGTTGTCTCGGGCCCCTGTAATGCCCGTGGTGCCAGCACACGGCGTGCGGCGAAAGCCATGTCCTCGTCGGCCACTGCAACCCGACCATTCAGTACGGCGTGGGCGCAGGCCACGCGCAGCGCCAGTGTGGGCACTCGCAGCGAAGTGATGCCCAGTCCAAGCGCTGCAGCGCACAAGGTGCGCAATTGGCTGTCGCTCACCACAACCCGCGGTAAGGCCTGACGCATGGCCTCACACGCTGCCTCGGACAGGCGTAAGTCCAACGGTGCGACGGGCTCCCAAGCCTGTCCGACGATGTCGGCCGGAGCGATGTCATGCAAATCAACCCACAGGCCCAAACGCTCCCGTAACGCCGGATTGAGCGTGGCCTCGTCATCGTCTGACTCATCCAGCGCGACCACACCAAATGCGGTGCGCCGGTTGTCTGCGTCAGGCAGGCAGCCCGCGTCAAGCGTTTGAACCAGCGGCGCGGTTAAAGCATCAGGAAACCGCTCAGCCATGGGGATGCACACGACACCACCATCCGCTTGAGCGAGTAGACCAGCCTGCCAGCGCAACTGCCCGTGCTGCAAGGTCACAGACAGGTCAATGCCACCCAATAAGCGCTCGCGGTCCAGATGACTGGGTAGTTTGGTTATCGACAGGCCCATCGCGCTTAGCTGATGTAACCACTGCGTGCGCACCGGGCCATATGGCGCCCTCACCACGATGCCGCCAAATCCGCTTGGGTCTATTTGCAGCAGCTGCAGCGATGTCATGGCATCGTTCCAGGTATCCAGCCACTGCATCGTGTCTGCCACAAGCAAACCTCACGCGGCTAAAAGGTCTTCCAGACAGCGTTTCACGCGCTGGCTGGAGTCGGTGTCATCAAGGGGGTTGCGACGTAAACGATGACTCAGCGCCATGGGGGCGATGGCTTTTAAGTGATCTCGTTTGACCTTTTTTTGGCCCTGAAGCGCCGCCAACGCGCGCATCGCACGCATCAGTGTGAGCTCGGCACGCAAGCCGTCGGTTCCCAGTGCTTGGCACAGTCGCGCGCAGAGGGTCAACATCTCATCGTCGACTACCACGGCGTCAAGCGACTTACGCGCTCTCACAATTCGCTTTTGCAGGCGGTCGTGTTCAGCCTTCCATTGCGCCTTGTAGCCGTCTGGGTCTCG
>JALRIL010000056.1 GCA_023255445.1 Limnohabitans sp.
TCACTCATGCTCATATTGAATCTCCCTGCCTATTACCAGCTGGCTTTGGTGATGCCGGGAATGTTGCCTTGGAAGGCTAATTCACGGATCTTGGCGCGGCCAAGGCCGAATTGGCGGAATGTGCCACGTGGACGACCGGTGATCGCGCAACGGTTACGTTGGCGCGTGGGGTTCGCGTTGCGTGGCAACTTTTGCAGACCCAAACGGGCGGCTGCGCGCTCTTCGTCGCTACGCTTGGCGTCGTTGGCGACGGCTTTCAGGTCGGCATGCTTTTGAGCAAATTTGGCGACCAGTTTGTCGCGCTTGAGCTCGCGTTGAATCAAAGCTACTTTAGCCACGTGACACCTCAGTTCTTGAAGGGGAAACGGAAAGCGGCGAGCAGTGCTTTGCACTCGTCGTCTGTCTTGGCCGTCGTGGTGATGCTGATGTTCAGGCCACGCAGAGCGTCAACCTTGTCATACTCGATCTCGGGGAAAATGATCTGCTCTTTCACGCCGATGTTGTAGTTGCCGCGACCGTCGAAAGCACGACCGGAGATACCACGGAAGTCACGCACACGAGGCAGCGCCACGGTGATGAAGCGATCAAGGAATTCATACATCTGAACGCCACGCAGAGTCACCATGCAACCGATGGCCTGGCCTTCGCGGATCTTGAAACCAGCGATGGCCTTCTTGGCCTTGGTCACGACAGGCTTTTGGCCAGCAATCTTGGTCAGGTCCGCCACGGCGTTGTCCATGACCTTCTTGTCAGCCACAGCCTCGCTCACACCCATGTTCAGGGTGATCTTGGTGATGCGGGGCACCTCCATGGGCGACTTGTAGCCAAACTTGGTGGTCAACTCAGGAGCCACCTTGTCGCGGTAAATTTGTTGGAAACGTGCCATGGTCATGCCACCTTGATTTCTTCACCGCTGGACTTGTAAACGCGAACGCGCTTGCCGTCAGCCAGTTGCTTGACGCCCACGCGATCAGCCTTACCCGTGGCGGCATTGAAAATCGCCACATTGGATTGGTGAATCGGCATGGCCTTTTCGATGATGCCGCCTTCGGTGCCCTTCATGGGGTTCGGCTTGGCGTGTTTCTTGACGAGATTGATACCGTCTACCACCACATGCGAATCATCAGCACGCAGCGACACCTTGCCGCGCTTGCCTTTGTCGCGACCGGTGATCACGATGACTTCGTCGCCTTTGATAATCTTGTTCATGGCGCGTCCTCTTAGAGCACTTCAGGAGCCAGGGACACGATCTTCATGAACTTCTCGGTACGCAGTTCACGCGTAACCGGGCCGAAGATACGGGTGCCAATAGGCTCAAGCTTGGCATTGAGCAACACTGCAGCGTTGCCGTCGAATTTAACGAGGGAACCGTCGTTACGGCGAATACCTTTGGCCGTACGAACCACCACCGCACTGTAGACTTCGCCTTTTTTGACGCGACCACGCGGAGCAGCTTCTTTAACGCTCACCTTGATGATGTCGCCGACGCTGGCATAACGACGCTTGGACCCGCCGAGCACCTTGATGCACAGCACGGACTTGGCGCCAGTATTGTCGGCAACCTCTAACCGAGATTCTGTCTGGATCATTTCAAATTTCCCAACTTGTATTCCTGCCATCAGCCCAACGGCCATCTGCAAGAATCAGTCTTGGACCCGTCATCCACACCACAAACCATTTGTAGCGCTTCAGATTGGGCAGAAAAACATCACCCCAAAAGGGGCGAAGCCCTCAATTATCACAAATCGTCCCGCCTGCGTCAACACTTTTCCTCAGTTTTTTTCAAAAGCCCAGGAATGAATGCCTAAGATTTCTTTTTGGAGACCCTTCGTCAAGCACAATTTGGACATCCTCTTGCGTAGCCCTGAAGCTTTACTCACACTTTTATGTTGAATACCACTTCCAACGCCCTCATCGCCTTTATTGGAGGCGGCAACATGGCCAGTGCCATCATCGGCGGCCTGATCCGCGAAGGCACATCCGCAGGTCAAATCACCGTGGTTGAACCTTTTGCAGAAACCGCATCCCGTCTGCGCCAGGAGCTGGGAGTGCGTGTTCTGAGCCAGGCAGACAGCAGCGTGTCTCACGCCCAATTGGTGGTTTGGGCCGTCAAGCCCCAGGTGTTCAAAGAAGCTGCAGACTCAGTGGCGCCCCTGACACGTCAGGCCCTGCACCTGTCTGTGGCTGCGGGCATCCGTACCGACAGCATTTGCCACTGGCTGGGCACCTCACAAGTGGTACGCTGCATGCCCAACACACCGGCCTTGGTGGGCAAGGGGATGACTGCCATGTTTGCATGCGAGGGCGTCAGCCCGCAGCAAAAAGTTTGGGTCGAACAGGTCATCGCCACCACAGGTCAATTGCTTTGGGTTGACCAGGAGCAGCACCTGGATGCAGTGACTGCGCTGTCTGGCTCGGGGCCCGCCTATGTATTTTTCTTTCTGGAAGCCATGACCGAAGCGGGCATGGAGATGGGCCTGACGCAGCAGCAGGCCTACCAGCTGGCGGTAGCCACCTTCGCCGGTGCTGCGTCTTTGGCCGCGGCCACCACGGAATCTCCTCAAGTGCTGCGCCAGCGCGTCACCTCCAAAGGCGGCACCACTTACGCTGCCATGACCTCGATGGAAAACGCGGGGGTCAAAGAAGCCTTCATCGCCGCCATGCGCGCAGCAGAACAACGCGCCCGCGAACTGGGTGACGAATTCGGCAACGCCTGATCAGAAGCTGTAGGCCAGGGCCACGCCAGCGAATACCGTGGCGCCAAGCCAGTGGTTCAGGCGAAAGGCCTTGAAGCAGCCCTCACGGGTACGCTCCCGAATCAGGCTAAAGTGCCAAAGCACCTGGGCCAGCGCCAACACCCAGGACACCACCAACCAAGGGCTGCGCGGCACTTCGGCCAACAGCCACCACCACGAACCCAGAAATACCCCATAAAACATCATGATGGCCGACACATCCCAGCGCCCCAGGGTGATGGCGGACGTTTTCATGCCGATCTTCAGGTCGTCGTCGCGGTCCACCATCGCGTACTCTGTGTCGTAAGCCAGCACCCAGAACAGGTTACCCAGCAGCAAGGCCCAAGCCTGCAAGGGCACCTGTGCGCGCACGGCGGCGTAGGCCATGGGAATGCCAAAGCTGAAGGCCACCCCTAGCACTGCCTGCGGCATCGACACATGCCGCTTGGCGTAGGGGTAAATCAAACTCACCGCCAACGCAGCAAACGACCATGACACCGTGGTGGTGTTGGTCAGCAAGACCAGGCCAAAAGCGCACAAGGCCAGCAATGCCCCTACCAGCAAGGCCTCGCGCGCGCTGATGCGCCCACTGGTCACGGGCCGATTGGCGGTGCGTTTGACATGCCGGTCAAACTCACGATCAGCCACATCGTTGACACAGCAGCCTGCACTGCGCATCAAAATGGTGCCCAGCACGAAGATCCCCAGCAACAGCCAGCCCGGAAAACCGCCTGCAGCCACCCACAAGGCCGTGAGCGATGGCCACAACAACAGCAACCAGCCCGCAGGGCGGTTCCAGCGGATCAAATCCAGATACAGGTGCAAACGTTCCAACATGTTCAAACTCAGGACAGCCGTGTCACGCCCGGCAAATCGCAGGCATAGATCGCGTTGCGCAAGGCCGCAATCGCTTCATAGCGCGTAAAGCTTCGGCGCCAGACCAGGACCACGCGACGTGTAGGTGGGGGGCCGCCATGGTCATCGCTGACCGGCAGGTAACGTACATGTGCGTCCTCCGCACGACGCGTGAAACCCTCGCCGGACAACACAGACTGCGGCACCGACAAACGCGGCACCAGAGTCACACCCATGCCGGCTGCCACCATGTGTTTGATCGTCTCCAGCGAAGAGCCTTCAAAACTTTTGCGAATGCCTTCGGCCTGGCTGGAAAACCGTGCAAACTCCGGACACACCTCCAGCACGTGGTCACGAAAACAGTGCCCATTGCCCAGGAGCAACATGGTTTCATCGCGCAGCTGTTGCGCCGTCACTTCGCTTTGGGCTGCCAACGGGTGGGCTGCCGGCAAAGCGGCCAGGAACGGCTCGTCGTACAGCGGCGCCACCGCCAGACCCGTGTCCGGAAAGGGTTCGGCCAGGATGGCACAGTCAATTTCGCCCGTGCGCAACATCTCCAGCAAACGCACGGTGAAGTTTTCCTGCAGCATCAGGGGCATTTGAGGCGTGTTCGTGATGATCTGACGGACCAGCTGCGGCAGCAGATACGGACCGATCGTGTAGATCACCCCCAGTTTGAGTGCGCCCGCCAAAGGGTCCTTGCCGCGTTTGGCGATTTCCTTGATTTGTGCAGCCTGCTCCAACACGGTTTGGGCTTGTCGGACGATTTCATCGCCCAGCGGCGTCACGCTCACTTCACCCGAGCTGCGTTCAAAGAGCTTGACCTCCAGCTCGTCTTCCAGTTTCTTGATGGCCAGCGACAGCGTGGGCTGCGACACAAAGCAGGCCTCAGCGGCTTTGCCAAAGTGCTTCTCTCGGGCCACTGCCACAATGTATTTGAGTTCAGTCAGGGTCATGTCACGCCTTCAGATATTCCGATTTTGCCCCCATCCAGCGGTCGACATGCTGTTGTGCCAGGCTCGGAAAATCATCGAGCATGCGCTGAGCCGCTGTTCGGGCCCACTCCAACAAATCGCCATCGGTTTGCAAATCAGCAAAACGCAGCAGGGGCGCTCCGGACTGACGCGCCCCAAGAAACTCGCCTGGCCCCCGGATTTCCAGATCACGCCGCGCAATCTCGAATCCATCGTTGGTGTCCACCATGGCACGCAAGCGCTCGCGTGCAGTTTCGCTCAGACGCCCGCCCTGCGGCGTGCCATACAGCAGCACACAGGCCGAGGCGGCCGCACCGCGCCCAACACGTCCGCGCAGCTGATGCAGCTGACTGAGGCCAAAACGTTCGGCGTGCTCGATCACCATCAAAGATGCATTGGGCACATCCACCCCCACCTCAATCACAGTGGTGCTGACCAACACCCCCATCTGTCCA
The DNA here is from genome assembly GCA_023255445.1 of Limnohabitans sp. Classification (GTDB taxonomy): domain Bacteria; phylum Pseudomonadota; class Gammaproteobacteria; order Burkholderiales; family Burkholderiaceae_C; genus Limnohabitans_A. The sequence continues at coordinate 5,020 of JALRIL010000056.1, forward strand.
CGGGTGAACAGGTCCATCACGGCCTTTTTCTCGGACGTAGGCATGCGCGAATGCAACAACCCCACCATCACGCCGGGCAAAGCTTCGCTCAATTCGGCATGTGTGGCAGTGGCATTGGTCAGATCCAGCGCCTCGCTCTCTTCAATCAGGGGGCACACCCAATACACCTGACGGCCTTGCGTGAGCTGCGATGCGATGCGCTCAATCACCTCGTCACGCCGCGTGTCGGAAATCACACGCGTGACCACCGGCGTGCGTCCCGGCGGCAACTGGTCAATGATGGATACATCCAGATCAGCGTAGTAACTCATGGCCAGGGTGCGCGGAATCGGTGTGGCGCTCATCATGAGCATGTGCGGCTCCATGCCAGCGGCCTGCATCTTGCTGCGCAGAGCCAGTCGCTGGGCCACCCCAAAGCGGTGCTGCTCGTCGATCACCGCCAGGGCCAAACGGGCAAACTGCACCTGCTCCTGGATCACGGCATGGGTCCCCACCACCAGCTGCGCCTGGCCACTGGCGATGCGTTCAAGCATCAAGGTGCGCTCTTTCTTTTTCTGGCTCCCCGTGAGCCACGCCACCTGCACGCCCAGCGGTTCGAGCCAGGCCACCAGCTTGCTGAAGTGCTGCGCCGCCAGAATTTCGGTAGGCGCCATCAAAGCGCACTGCCAGCCCGCATCCATGGCGCGCATGGCCGCCAATGCAGCCACCACGGTTTTGCCTGCCCCCACATCGCCTTGCAGCAAGCGGTGCATAGGCACCGTGCGCTGAAGGTCGGCATCAATTTCCTGGCCTACACGCTGCTGTGCGGCCGTCAACCCAAATGGCAGGGTCTGCAGCAATTGCGCATGCAAGACACCTGCCCCGCCAGCCAAGGCCGGCGCACGCAACTGGTCGCGCTCTCGCCGGGCCATTTGCTGCGAGAGCTGCTGTGCCAAGAGCTCTTCGCATTTGAGCCGAATCCAGGCCGGATGGGTGCGATCTTCGAGCTGTGCCAGCGAGACCTCGGGCGATGGATGGTGCAAAAACTGTAACGCCTGCTGCAAGCTCCAGCGAGGCACACGTATCGGCCACTCCAGCGACTCAGGCAAGGTCTCCACCCAATGCAACCGGTTCAAGGCCTGCACCACCGCCTTGCGTAAGAACGCTTGCGATAAACCTGCACTGGTAGGGTAGACCGGCGTCATGGATTGCGCCAACTCGCCCCCTGCCGCTTTGAAGGCGGGGTGCATCATCGTCCAACCCATCAGGCCCGAACGAACCTCACCACGTACACGCACGCGTGTCCCCACCGCCAAGGCTTTTTGGTGCGAGGGATAGAAACTGAAAAACCGCAGCAGACAGACATCATCGCCATCCCTGACTGTCACCAGCAACTGCCTGCGTGGCCGGTAGCTGACCTCGCAGGAGGTCACCGTGGCCTCGATCTGCACGGTTTGTCCATCACGCGCCGAGGCCAGGCGCACGATGCGGGTTTCATCCTCGTAGCGCAAAGGCAAATGCAGCGCCAGGTCTTCGTCACGCACCAAGCCCAATTTGCGCAGGGCTTTTTGAGGCGCACTCAGCGCCTGCGAGCCTGACGGTTTTGGGGAAACGGTGGCCTTTTCGGACATGCCGACATTGTGCATGGGCGCGTCCACTTCAGCGCGCTTGCGGCACAATCGCCCTGTGCACTTTTTCAATTCTTTCATTCGCACGGGTCTGTCCGGCCCTGAATCATGAACACAGCCTTCCTGCCCGCCTACTCCCTCTCGGATTTCGACTTCGACCTGCCCGAGTCCCTGATCGCCCAACACCCCGCCACCGAGCGCAGCGCCTCGCGCCTGCTCGATGGCAGCGCCGCAGCACCAGCAGACCGTATTTTTCGCGACCTGCCTGGATTGCTAAACCCCGGCGACTTGCTGGTCTTTAACGACACCAAGGTCATCAAGGCCCGTGTGTTTGGTGAAAAGGCTTCGGGCGGCAAGCTGGAGCTCCTGATTGAGCGGGTGCTGCCCGGCCACGAAATCGTGGCGCACATGAAGGTCAGCAAAAAGCCCTTGCCGGGCGCGCATATCCTTCTGGCGGTCGGCGAGGCCGATTGCGATGCGGTGCTGCTGGGCCGCTGGCCCGACGAACAAGGCGCCTTGTTCCACTTCAAACTGGACCAGGACCCGTATGCGCTGATGGAACGCTGCGGCCACGTGCCGCTGCCGCCCTACATCACCCACACCGACACCGCCGAAGACGAGCGACGCTACCAGACCGTGTTTGCCCGTGCGCCGGGCGCTGTGGCCGCCCCCACGGCAGCGCTGCACTTTGACGACGCCTTGCTGCAAGCGCTGGACGCACGCGGTGTGGAGCGTGCACACGTGACCTTGCATGTGGGCGCCGGCACCTTCCAGCCGGTCAAGACCGAACAGCTGGACGAACATGTGATGCACCGCGAGTGGTACGAGGTGCCCGAGCTCACGCAGCAAGCCATTGCGCGCTGCCGCCAACGCGGCGGGCGCGTGATCGCCGTGGGCACCACCACCGTGCGCTCGCTGGAGTCCTGGGCGCTCAGTGGCCAAGCCACCGGGGATACGCAAATTTTCATCACGCCGGGGTTTGCATTTCAGGTGGTCGACCGACTGGTGACCAACTTTCACCTGCCCAAGAGTACCCTGATGATGTTGGTCAGCGCCTTTGCGGGTTACACCCACATCCGCCAGCTCTATCAGCACGCGATTGCGCAGCGCTACCGCTTTTTCAGCTATGGCGATGCGATGCTGCTGAGCCGGGCGCCCACCGGCACGCCTTAACCCTCAAGCCGCTGGCAAACCCTGCTGGGTCTGCACAGCCAGACAGAGGTCAGCCCAGGCCTTGGCCTTGTCAGCCGGGTTACGCAGCAAGTACGCCGGGTGGTAAGTCACGACCACAGGCACCCCCTGGAAGTGGTGCACCCGGCCACGCAACTTGCCAATAGGCTCGGTGGTTTGAAGCAGAGACTGAACCGCAAAACGACCCATCGCCACGATGATCTGTGGTTTCACCAACTGCACCTGCCGCACCAAATACGGGGCGCAGGTGTCCAGCTCATGTGATTCGGGATTGCGGTTGCCCGGTGGTCTGCACTTGAGGGTGTTGGCGATGTACACCCCCGAAGGCCCAGTGGCTTGTCGGTCCAGGCCGATGGCACGCAACATGTTGTCGAGCAATTTTCCTGCTTGCCCGACAAACGGTTGGCCTTGCAGGTCTTCGTTCTCGCCGGGGGCTTCGCCAATCACCATCCACTTGGCCTGTTCATCGCCCACACCAAACACCGTGTGCTTTCGGCTGTGGCACAAACCACAGGCCTGGCACTGTTGCACCGCCAGCTCAAGCGCCGCCCAGTCCAGGCTCGAGACCTGCGGCACAGGCCCTGCAGTCTGTGCATTGGAAACCACTGGAGCAACAGCTTCGCTCTGGGCGGCGCGAGCCATTGAAGCTCGCGAAGATACGGGCGGCGCCGACAAGGCCGGAGCCTGCTGAGCAGCGGGGGCGTCGGTCGCTGGCTGCACAGGCGCCACGGCTGGCGTGGCCGCAGCCGCTGTGGACACCTCAGGCAGGGGCCACCACACACGCACACCCATTTCCTCGAGCATCTCGCGGGCGCGTGCATCCAGTTCAAAGCGGGTGGGGTCGTTCATGTTCAATCCAGGTTCAGACTCATGACCACAGCATGCTCGCGCCGGGTGCGGTCCATGGGATAGTAATCCTTGCGAATGTGCACGCGCACAAACCCCGCGTGCGCATAGACCTGCAATGCCCTCGCATTGCTCTCGCGCACCTCCAGCCACACCTGCATCGCTCCCTGCGCGCGCGACCAGTCCAGCCAGTCCTGCAGCAAACGCCGGGCCAGGCCTTGCCCCTGCTGCTCAGGCGCCACCGTGACATTGAGCAAATGGGTTTCCTGCACACCCGGCATGGCCACAAGGTAGGCCACCAAGGCCTCGCCGTCCCACAAGCCCACACAGTGATAGCCGCTGGCCAGCGCATCCACAAAATGGCCCTGGGTCCAAGGGTGGCTGTAAGCGGATTGCTCGATGGCCAGCACCTGCGGCACATCCTGCCGCGTCAAATCGCGCAAGACCATCCGTTGGACAGCCACACTCATACGCCCGACCCGAGCGCCGCTTTGGCGGCTTCGCGCTCGGCCGTGGTTTGTGCGACCTTGTCACGGATGTACAGGGGCATGGCCTGTTCGGCGGGTACCGCAAGGCCAGCGCCCCACAGGGCTGGCGTCAGACTCAGCATGGCATTGGCCGTTGGCATGGCCTCATGGCAACGCAGCCCTTCAGGCATCCGCTGCGGGTACACCCATGCGGCATTGCCAGCCACCACAACGTCCTCAGGCAAGTCCTGTCGCCAATCGTGCGGCACCTGCCCCCCCACTTGCAATGGCCTGACGGTCTGCCAACCCCTCTCTGGAGACCAGTGGTACAGGGCCATGTACATCTCGTTCATGCGGGCATCGAGCAAGGCCAGTACGCTCAATGGCGATGTACCGAGCGCCCCCTGCAAGTCCAACCGGGTTTGCTCGGCCACTGCCAGCAAAGTGTCCACCGGCAGCACCGGCTTATCTACCGCAAACGCAAAGCCCTGCGTCACGGCACAAGCCGTGCGCAAACCCGTGAAAGAGCCTGGACCGCGACCGAAGACAAAACCGTCCAGATCCTGCAAGCGCAAGCCCGCCTGTGCCAGCAACTGCAGGCACCCCGGAATCAGCAAGGCCGAAGACTGGGCTGCCCCCGGCAAGGTCTGGTTGTAGACCTGCGCGCCATGAGCCACCGCCAGCGACACCACATCGGTGCTGGTGTCCATGACCAGCCAATTCATCAACCTGCTCATGCGGCCACCTTTTGCATCACTGGTGCACGCGCCTGACGCACGCCAAACAAAATGCCGGCAGTCACCAGCGCCAGACCCAGCAAGACTTGCCAGTGCATGGGTTCACCCAGAAACATCACCGCCCCCAAGGCCGACAGGCCGGGCACCAGCGCGGTGATCATGGTCGAGCGCACCGGGCCGTAGTAACGCACCATCTGCGTGAAAGTGATGCCAGAAATCACCACCGATCCCCAACCCTGGAACATGGCCTGAAACAGCCACTCGCTGACCAGCGCTTGCGCCAGGTGCGAGGGCACCTGTCCGGTCAACACCGCCAGCACATAACAAGGTACATAGACCACAAACGCAAAAGCGGTGATGGCCATGGTGGCCCGCACCGGGTCCAGACCCAGGCGACGTACCGTCACGCTGTAAGCCCCCCAGCAACACGCCGCACTCATGAACAGCACATCGCCTTTCCAGACGTTGCCACCCTCAAAAGCCTTGAGCAAACTGGCACCGCCCACCAGCAAATCGCCTCCCACGATGCAGGCCAGGCCCAGCCAGCGTCCACCCGGGATACGTTCGCCCAGCACGGCCCAGGCCAGCAAACTGGTCCACAGCGGCAGGCTGCCCGGCATCAACACCGACGCATGAACCGCAGGCGCAAAAAAGAAGCCCGCGTACGCCAGCATCGCGTAGAGCAAGCCACCCAAAGCGCCCGCTTGCATCGTCATGTTCAACGGCAAGGGCGAGAGACCGCCCAGGCTGCCCATGGCGACGTGGCCCTTGCGATGCGTCATCCACCAGGCCCAAGGCAACAAAATCACGCTGGCGCCGCAAATGCGCAGCAGCGCCAGGTCCAGCGGCAGCAAGGTGTGCGCTGCCGAAGCCCGTGCAATCACAATGAACGAGGTCCAGATCGCCACCGTCACAGCGGCCGCGCCCAAACCCACCAAACGAGGAGAAAATGACATTCGCCGATGATACGGGCTCCCCCCGCACGGCCTGTCTTTCATCCATCACTTTTGTTCATGTTGCTGCGTTGTCTGTTCGCCCTTGCCCTGGCCCTGCCTCAGGACCCCATCCTGGCTGCCACCCCGGCTTCCAGCTTGCCTGCTGGTGTGCGCACCGCGCTGCGTCAGGCTGGCATCCCGACTTCGGCACTCGCTGCGGAAGTGGTGCCGCTGCCCGCCCAGGGTCAGGCTAGAGCTGTGCTGTCAAGTCAGGCGCACGCGGCCATGAACCCGGCCTCGGTGATGAAACTGGTCACCACCTATGCCGGCCTGGAGCTTCTGGGCCCTGACCATCGCTGGGACACCCGCATCTGGACCACCGGAGAGATCCGTGCAGGCAGCTTGCATGGCGACCTGATCATCGAGGGCTCGGGCGACCCCAAGTGGGTGCGCGAGCGCATCGAGGAGACTTTTGCGGCCATCAAAGCCCAAGGCATTGAACGCATTGAAGGCGACATCGTGCTTGACCACAGCGTGATGACCATCACCCCCCGCACGACGCCTTTTGACGACGAGCCCCTGCGCCCCTACAACGCCGAACCCGATGGCCTGCTGGTCAACTTCAAGGCCCTGATATTCACATTTAACCCCGACACCGCCCTCGGTGTGGCGCGCGTCGAGACCGAACCTCACATTGACGGCGTGAGCCTGCCGGCACAAGTGCCTTTGAGTCCAGGACCGTGTCAGGACTGGCGCACTCAGCTGCGCGCCGATTTTTCAGACCCTTTGCACATCCGGTTTGCAGGTCGCTACCCCGCAGCTTGTGGTGCACAGGAATGGCCCGTGGCCTACAGCGACCCCGCCATGTACGCACGCCGCGTGGTGCGTGGTATGTGGCTGGCTGCAGGGGGCAAGCTTGTCGGTCAGGTGCGCGATGGGCAACGCCCAGCATCTGCACGTTTGTTGTTACACAGCCCGTCCTTGCCCTTGGTGCAGCTGGTGGCTGACATCAACAAATTTTCCAACAATGTGATGGCGCAACAACTGTTCCTGACCCTGTCAGTGCAGGCCGATGCGCCGGGCACTTTCGAGCATTCCCGCCAGCGGCTTGCGCAGTGGTGGCGTACCCGACTGTCAGCACACCCTGTTCCAGAGCTGGACAACGGCTCCGGACTTTCTCGTCAAGAGCGCATTCAGGTGCACAGCCTGAGCGCCTTGCTGCGGCTGGCCGCACAAGGGCCATTGGCCGAGCCTTTTCAGAATTCCTTGTCGATTGTGGGGGTCGATGGCACGGTCAAGCACTGGGCCGAGCGTCACCCCGGCTCCGCCTTGCCAGGCAAGGCCTGGTTGAAAACCGGTACCTTGCGCGATGTGGCGGCGGTGGCCGGCTATGTGGAGAGCCGAAGTGGTCGGCGCTACAGCGTGGTGGCCATCATCAACCATGACGACGCCAAACGCGCTCGTCCTGCACTGAGTGCCTTGCTGGAATGGGTGGCGCAGGATGCGCCCTCAGACACCAGCGCTCGCAAACGCCTCGTTCAACGTTAACGTTCAGGCTGCGGCGCGGCGCAGACGATCGGCCACGCCTTCCCATTCGGGGGTGTCGGGCGGCTGCTCGACCCAGATGTGCATCACCCCTCGCGCATCGAGTTCACGCAAGACCGCAAACAAATCGTGCGCAGCCTGTTCGGCCTGCATGGGCTGTGCACGCCACAAGACGCCCGACCCGGCGTCAACAGGGGCAGTTTGCGACCACACCCCCAGGTTGTTGGCATGCACCCCCAAAGCCTGTAAACGCTGATGAAGTTCAGGGCCCGGCATGACCCGCACCTTGGCGCGCGGCGCGTAATGGGACTCCAGGGTGCCCGAAGCCTTGGGCGCCGCTTGGGCCAAAGCCTGCGGATCCTGCAAGGACAACCCACAGGTGGCTTCTATCTCGTCACGGGTGACACGGCCCGGTCGCAACAACACGGGGGCCCCTCGCGTGCAGTCCACGATGGTGGATTCAATACCGACCTCGCAAGCACCCCCATCAAGCACCAGCAAGGCATCGCCGAATTCGGACTGCACATGCGCAGCCGTGGTCGGACTCACTCGCCCGAACTTGTTCGCGCTTGGCGCCGACAAACCGGGCAAGCCGGCCGCAGCACACGCCTGCAACACCGCATGCGCCACCGGGTGTGAAGGGCACCGCAGGCCAATCGAATGCTGCCCCCCCGCAGAGGCGGTCGCCACGCCTTCCCGGCGCGGCAGGATCAAGGTCAACGGGCCAGGCCAGAACGCCTCCATCAAACGCCGTGCAAACGCCGGCACCTCTGCCGCAAAAAGCGGCACCTGTTCGGCCCCAGCCACGTGCACGATCAAGGGGTGATCGGCCGGCCGACCCTTGGCCGCAAAAATACCCGCGACAGCTTGGTCGCGCATTGCGTCCGCTGCCAGGCCGTACACCGTCTCTGTCGGCAAGCCCAGCAAGCCACCCGTCGCCAGTGTCTGCACAGCCTGTGCAATGGATGCTGCATCCTGTCCAGGCAGGATCATGGTCAGAACGGCTCCATGCCCAGCACAGCGCAAGCCTGCAGGGCCACCCCGCGCACGGCTTCAGGCGTGGCTGCGGTGATGTTGATATGCCCCATCTTGCGGCCCTTGCGGGCCGACAGTTTGCCGTACAGGTGAAGGTGTGTCCCCGGTAAGGCCAGCACGCGGTCCCAGGCGGGAGACTGCCCTTGCGGCCCCCAAAGATCGCCCAGCAGGTTGAGCATGATGGCCGCCGAGTGTTGACGCGGCTGCGTCAAAGGCAACCCCGCCAAGGTACGCACCTGCAGATCAAACTGCGACTGGTCACATGCATCCATCGTGTAGTGGCCGCTGTTGTGAGGACGCGGCGCCATTTCATTGACCACCAGCTCACCATCCTCGAGCACAAAAAATTCGACACACAACACGCCCACGTAATGCAGGCCCTCGGCAATCGCATGCGCAGCAGCCACCGCTTGCTGGGCCAACACGGCAGACACAGCTTCGTCGTGCACTTCGGTCACAGCCAAAATGCCGTCCCGGTGCAGATTGCGCTGCACCGGAAAATGCACCCGCTGACCCTCACGACCCCGTGCCACAATGACTGAGCACTCGTCCTTGAGGGGCAGCATTTTTTCGAGCACACAGGGCACGCGCTTGAGCTCATCCCAGGCCTGCGCCAGCTCGGCACGGTTTTTCACGCGCACCTGGCCCTTACCGTCGTAGCCCAAACGGGCCGTTTTCAAAATGCCGGGCAACACATCCTCGGTCACTGCCGTCAGTTGAGCCTCGGTCTCGATCACGACATGGGGTGCTACAGGTACGCCACATTTCACAAAATGCGCTTTCTCGGCAGCGCGGTCCTGCGCAATCGCCACGGCGTCGGCCGCGGGCGCCACAAAACGGTGCGCCCCCAAAGTGACCAGCGCAGGTGCGGGCACATTTTCAAATTCGGTGGTGATGGCGGCGCAGCGCTGCATCAGTTGTGCCAGCCCCTGCTCGTCCAGATAGTCGGTCTGGATGTGGTGGTGGCTGACCAGACCGGCCGGGCTGGCGGGATCGGGATCGAGCACCGCCGTGAAATACCCCATGGCCTGAGCCGCATGCACAAACATGCGCCCCAGCTGGCCGCCGCCCATCACGCCCAGCGTGGCGGGCTGACCGTTGACCATGCTGCCCGGAAGGATCACGCCGCTCATTTGGACTCCAGCGGCTGCAAGCGCATGGCACGGGCCATGGCGGTCTGCTCGGCACGGAAGGCTTCAAGCTTGCCGCGCAAGTCGGCATCGTGGTTGGCCAACAGGGCCACAGCAAACAAGGCGGCATTGGCCGCACCGGCCTGGCCAATGGCAAAAGTCGCCACCGGCACGCCCTTGGGCATTTGCACAATGCTGTGCAGCGAATCCACCCCCGACAGCGCCTTGGTCTGCACCGGCACGCCCAGCACCGGCACCACGGTCTTGGCGGCAATCATGCCAGGCAGATGGGCCGCGCCGCCCGCGCCCGCGATGATGGCTTGCAGACCTCGACCCGCCGCCGCCTCGGCGTAAGCGAACATGTCATCAGGCATGCGGTGGGCCGAAACCACACGCGCCTCGTGAGGGATGCCAAACTGTTGGAGAATCTGGACTGCGTGTTGCATGGTCTCCCAGTCGGAACTGGAGCCCATGACCACGCCGATGAGCGCTTGAGTCATTGGGTGCTTTTCGTTGTCAAGCTTGAATTTTAAGGTTTCCACCCTCACCTGGGCGGAGATTCACACACAAGAGCACCATGAACGTCACGATTGAAAACTTTGAAGCCGAGGTGGTTGCCGCCTCCATGTCCACTCCGGTGCTGGTCGATTTCTGGGCACCTTGGTGCGGTCCCTGCAAGTCCCTGGGCCCGGTGCTCGAAAAACTGGAGGCCGATTACGGTGGTCGCTTCAAGCTCGCCAAGATCAATTCCGACGAACAACAGGAGCTGGCTGGTGCCTTTGGCATTCGCAGCATTCCCACCTGCGTGCTCATGGTGGGTGGCAAGCCGGTGGACGGCTTCATGGGTGCGTTGCCCGAAGGACAGGTACGCCAGTTCCTGGACAAACACGTCCCCAGCGAAGACGCCCTGCAGGCGCAAGCCGCCGCTGAAGATGCGCATCAGCAACTGGCCGCTGGCGATGCCCAAGGCGCACGCGCCGCGCTCGAGCAAGCCCTGGCCACCGACCCCGGCAACGATGACGCGCGCTTTGACCTCGTCGAGCTGCTGATCAGCGAGGGCGAGCTTGCCGAGGCCTCTGCCTTGCTGGCCCCCGCCCTTGGCCGCATTCCGGCCTCGCAGCGTTTTGAGGCCCTCAATCAATGGTTGCAAGCCCTGGAGTTTGTGAGCAACGATCCTCGCGGCCAATGGACGCTGAACACATTTGACGAACTCATCGCCCAGAACAAACGCGACTTTGAAACACGGCTGGCCAAAAGCCGTGTGTTGATGGCCGCTGGTGACTGGACCGCCGCCATGGACGAACTGCTTGAAATTGTCATGCGCGACAAGAAATGGGCCGACGAGACCCCGCGCAAAACCGTGGTCGCCATTCTGGAGTTGCTCAGCCCGCCGCCTGCCAAGGTCGACCCGGCATTGGCCGGCAAGAGTGCTGGCGGCATTGAACTGACGAGCCAAAGCACCGCAGCGCAAGACCCACAGGCAGCGCTGGTGTCGAGCTACCGCCGCAAGCTGAGCATGGCGCTGAACTGATTAACGGGCGTTCAGCCCACCAGCCGCTGCAGGGCCTCCCGGTACTTGGCAGCGGTGTGTTCAATCACCTGTTTGGGCAGGCGCGGCGCAGGTGGCGTCTTGTCCCACGGCTTGCCGCCCACCTGAGCGGTTTCGAGCCAGTCACGCAAAAACTGCTTGTCAAAGCTGGGCGGATTGCCACCTTCGGCGTAGCTGTCGGCGGGCCAGTAGCGAGAGGAGTCAGGCGTGAGCACCTCATCCATCAGCACCAGCGTGCCGTCAGTGTCCAGGCCAAACTCGAACTTGGTGTCGGCAATGATGATGCCCTTCTTCGCAGCGATCTCACTGGCCGCCTCGTACAGGCGAATGGAAATGTCACGGATGCGGGTGGCCAGATCGGCACCGATCATCTCCACCGTGCGCTCGAAGGTGATGTTCTCGTCGTGCTCACCCACCGCCGCCTTGGCCGCCGGGGTGTAGATAGGTTGGGGCAGCTTGCTCGCGTTCTTCAGCCCCTCGGGCAGCGGTACGCCGCACACCGAGCGCGATTCCTGGTATTCCTTCCAACCGCTGCCGGCCAGATAGCCGCGCACCACGGCCTCCACCGCAATCGGCTTGAGACGCTTGACCAGCATGGAGCGGCCCGCGACCTGCGCCACTTCATCAGCACTGACCACGCTCTCGGGCGCATCGCCGGTCAGGTGGATCGGGCAAATGTTCAGACCTTTGGGGCCAAGTTGCTCAAACCAGAACAAGGCCATGCGGGTCAGTAACTCGCCCTTGCCGGGGATGGGCTCGCCCATGATCACGTCAAACGCACTGATGCGGTCAGAGGCGACCATCAAAATCCGATCTTCTCCCACGGCGTAGTTATCGCGCACCTTGCCACGGGCCAGCAAGGGCAAGGAGGTCAGGGCCGAGGTATGAAGAGCTGAAGTCATGGCGATAGAGCGTAGAAAAATAAAAAGCCCGTTGAACGTTCAACGGGCTCGAAACATTCAGCCTGATTATCTCAGGCTTCAGTTCACCACTTGCGCCAACTCACCGGCGGCGTACTTGCCGGCCATCAGACTCAGCGAGTGCCCTTTGATCTTGGCGCCCTGGCCTTCGCAACCGAACTCCAGGTAGCGCTGCTTGCAGATCGCCTGGGCAGCGGCACGCGCGGGCTTGAGCCATTCGCGCGCGTCAAACTTGTCCGGGTTTTCGACCAGGAACTGGCGGCAGGCCGCCGTCATGGCCAGGCGGATGTCGGTGTCGATGTTGACCTTGCGCACGCCGTGCTTGATGGCTTCCTGGATTTCAGCCACGGGCACGCCGTAGGTTTCCTTCATCTTGCCGCCAAACTGGTTGATTTTGGCCAGCAGGTCTTGCGGCACGCTGGAGCTGCCGTGCATGACCAGGTGGGTGTTGGGAATGCGAGCATGGATTTCCTTGACGCGCGAAATCGCCAGCACATCGCCTGTGGGCGGGCGGGTGAATTTGTAGGCGCCATGGCTGGTGCCAATGGCAATGGCCAGCGCGTCCAGCTGGGTGGCCTGCACAAAACGGGCCGCTTCTTCCGGGTCGGTCAGCATCTGGCTGTGGTCGAGCTTGCCCACGGCGCCAATGCCGTCTTCCTCGCCCGCCTCGCCGGTTTCCAGCGAACCCAGGCAACCGAGTTCGCCCTCAACCGTGGCGCCGATCTTGTGAGCCATGGCGACGACGGTCTGGGTGACCTGAACGTTGTAATCAAAGCTGGATGGCGTCTTGCCGTCTTCCATCAGCGAGCCGTCCATCATGACCGAGCCAAAGCCCAGGTCCAGCGCACCCTGGCAGATTTTGGGGCTGGTGCCATGGTCCTGGTGCATGACCAGCGGGATATGCGGCCACTGCTCGGCAGCCGCCTGGATCAGGTGCTTGATGAAAGGCTCGCCCGCGTATTTACGGGCGCCAGCGCTGGCCTGCAGGATCACCGGGGCGCCGACCTCATCAGCGGCCTGCATGACGGCCTGGACCTGCTCCAGATTGTTGACGTTGAAGGCTGGAATGCCGTAGCCGTTGGCGGCTGCGTGGTCCAGCAGTTCGCGCATCGAAACGAGTGCCATGGTGAAGTTCCCCGGAAGTTGAAAAATCGGTAAGGCCAGCGATGTAACCGGCTTGTAACTGTCTTGAATTATATCGAGATGCGGCTGACATCGGACTGAACCCGTTCACGCCCACTATGATGCAGCCCATGCGACACACCCCCACCTTGCGCACTTGCTGGACCTGGACACTGATCCTGGGGCTGGCCATCGTCGCCTGGGACGCCAGTGGACTGGATCTGCCCAGCGCCCAGTGGTTTGGCACCCCACAGGGCTTCAGCCTGCGCGACAACTTCTGGCTCAGCGCGGTTTTGCACGAAGGTGCACGCAAGGCAGGTTGGGTGGTGCTGTTGGCGCTTGCCATTGTGCTGTGGCGTCCCGTCGGCCCATTTGGATTGCTGCATCGCCTGAGTCGAGGTGAGCGCTGGGGTCTGTGGCTGTCGATTGTGGTCGCCATTCTTGCTGTGTCGCTGGTCAAGGGCATGAGCCACACCAGCTGTCCGTGGGACCTGCAAGCCTTTGGCGGCAGCCTGCCACTGGTCTCGCACTGGGACTTTGGCCTGCGCGATGGCGGCGGCGGCCATTGCTTTCCCGCTGGCCATGCCTCCACAGGTTTTGCCTTTATGGCGGGGGGGTTCTGGTTGTGGCCCCATCAGCGCAGCGCCGCCCGGTACTGGTGGGCCCTCAGCGGCCTGAGCGGACTGGTGCTGGGCCTGGTGCAACAGGTGCGCGGCGCCCACTTCACCAGCCATACCCTCTGGACGGCCTGGATCTGCTGGAGTGTGGGGCTGCTGTGCTTCAGTCTCTACCTGCGCTTTAGCTCACGCGGCAAAGCTTGAGCATGTTGGTGCCGCCGGGTGTGCCCATGGGCTCACCGCAGGTGATGGCGTAAATGTCGCCGGTATTCACAATGCCGCGTTTCTTGAGGTGACTTTCGGCTTGGGTCAAAGCGGTGTCACGGTCCGCGCTGGTGTCCAGCAGCAGCGGGCGCACATTGCGATAGAGCGTCATGCGGCGTTGAGAAGACAGCTTGGTGGTCAGCGCGTAAATCGGCACCTTCACACGCTGGCGACTCATCCACAAGGCCGTGGAACCCGACTCCGTCAAAGCCACAATGGCTTTGGCATTCATGTGAAATGCCGTGAACAGGGCGCCCATGGCAATCGATTGGTCGATGCGACGGAAAGACTGGCCCACAAAGTGGGTATCCAGCTCCACCAGCTCGGAACTCTCGGCCGCCTCACAAATCTTGGCCATCTCCTGCACCGTCTCCAGCGGAAACTTTCCTGCAGCGGTCTCGGCGCTAAGCATGACAGCGTCAGTGCCGTCCAGGACCGCGTTGGCCACATCTGACACCTCGGCACGCGTAGGCACCGGGTTGGTGATCATGCTCTCCATCATCTGGGTGGCGGTGATGACCACTTTGTCGTGCTGACGGGCCAGCTTGATCATGTGTTTTTGCAGGGCGGGCACCGCGGCATTGCCCACCTCAACGGCCAAGTCACCCCGGGCGACCATGATGCCGTCGCTGGCCAGCAGGATTTCTTCCAGGCGCGGAATGGCCTCTGCGCGCTCGATCTTGGCAATCAGGCCCGGCTTATGGCCGTGCTCGGCACCGGCCACATTGCACAGCTGACGGGCCATTTCCATGTCGGTGGCATTCTTGGGAAAGCTCACCGCCACATAGTCAGCCTTCAGGCTCATGGCGGTCTTGATGTCTTCCATGTCCTTGGCCGTCAGCGCTGGCGCCGTCAAGCCGCCGCCCTGCTTGTTGATGCCCTTGTTGTTGGACAGCTCGCCGCCAAGCTTGACGGTCGTGTGTACCGCCTCGCCTTTGACGGCATCGACTGTGAGCACGATCAGGCCATCGTTGAGCAGCAGCACATCACCGGCTTTCACATCGCGGGGCAGTTCCTTGTAGTCCAGGCCCACGCCGTTGATGTCCCCAGGTTCGCTACGGGAGGCGTCGAGCACGAATTTCGCACCGGGCTCGAGCATCACCTTGCCTTCGGCAAACTTGCCCACGCGAATCTTGGGGCCCTGCAGGTCGGCCATGATGGCCACTTCACGACCCGCGCGCAGCGAAGCTTCGCGCACCAGATTGGCTCGGTCGATGTGATCTTGCGCCTTGCCGTGGCTGAAATTGAGTCGAACCACGTTGACACCCGCGCGGATCATGGCCTCAAGCATTTCCAGCGTGCTGGAGGCCGGGCCCAGGGTGGCAACGATTTTGGTAGCGCGACGCGACATGAACAATCTCCTTGTAACTTGGTTTCAATTTTCCCATCAATTGAGTTACATCTGCAGAACTTTCTGCAGCCCCTTCATGAGGCCTTAAGTACCCACCCTTTGCGGTTGACCCTCCAGGTATTGATCCTTGTCAGTCTGTGGGTATGCCTCGGCGCATAAAATTGCTGCATCGGCAAGCTTCTTGCCTCATTTACCTGTGTACACATGTCTGACCAACCGATTGCCATTGACCAGCCCATGCCCCACCGCAAGGTGATCCGTGAGTGGCTGATCCCCTTGGCCCAGCGCACGACGCTGCGCGCTTTTGTGCTGCTGGCCCTGGACTACGCCCTGTTTTTTGCCTTGATTACCGGCACCGTGTACTTTGACGCCGTGTGGGCCAAGGTCCTGTGCGGTCTGGCGGCCGGTTTTGTGATTGGACGCCTGTTCATCATTGGCCATGACGCTTGCCACCAGAGCCTCACGCCGCATCGCGAGCTCAACAAAGTGATTGGCCGCATCGCCTTTTTGCCATCCCTTACGCCCTACAGCCTGTGGGACACCGGCCACAACGTGGTGCACCACGGCTACACCAACCTCAAGGGGGTGGACTTCGTGTGGGAGCCCCTGACGGCCGAAGAGTTTGCCGCCCTCTCACCCACACAGCGCCTGCTGCAACGCATCTACCGCAGTGGCTGGGCACCTGGCCTGTACTACATGATCGAGATTTGGTGGAAGCGCGAGTTTTTCCCCAACAAAACTCACATGCCGACCCGCAGGCCCATCTTTTTCAAAGACAGCATGCTGGTTAGCGTCTTTGGCGCCCTGTGGATTGCTGCCATCGCTGCCGCGGCCATCGCCACCGAACAGTCCGTGGCCTTGAGCCTGCTGATGGGGGTCGCTATTCCCTTCTTCTTCTGGAACAGCATGATCGGCTTTGTGGTCTATGTGCACCACACCCACGTCAAGTCCTCCTGGCACGCCAACAAGGCCGCCTGGAGTGCCGCGGCGCCCTTTGTGTCCACCACCGTTCACCTGACGTTTCCGTTCAACATTGGCGCCCTGATGCACCACATCATGGAGCACACCGCGCACCACGTGGACATGAGCGTGCCACTGTACCGTCTGAAAAAAGCCCAGGCCAAGCTCGAAGAAATGTTGCCTGGACGCATCATCATTCAGCCTTTTTCCTGGAAGTGGTACTTTGACACCGCCAAGGCCTGCAAGCTGTACGACTTCACCCGCGAATGCTGGACCGACTTCAAGGGCAAGATGACCAGCCCCGTGCGCGGCAACCTACCCGAGGCCAAAGCGGCTTAAGCGAAGACCGCCCCAGCCAACTAAAAGCCCCGCCATGAGGAGCCTGGCAGGGTGCCAGGCCTCTTGACTGCAAGCGATTCAAGCTCCAGCGCGCTTGCTCAGGATCTCGAACGCGGGCAAGGTCTTGCCTTCGAGCACTTCCAGAAAAGCGCCGCCACCTGTGGAGATGTAACCCACATCCTTCTCGATGCCGTACTTGGCAATCGCAGCCAGCGTGTCGCCACCGCCAGCGATGCTGAAGGCCTCGCTCTCGGCAATCGCCTTGGCGATTTCCTTCGTGCCATGGGCAAACTGGTCGAATTCGAACACGCCCACCGGGCCGTTCCACACGATGGTGCCTGCCTGCTTGAGCTGCGCAGCGAGCTTAGCCGCTGTCTCGGGGCCGATGTCCAGAATCATGTCGTCGTCGGCGACTTCGGTGGCCTTCTTGACGGTGGCCACGGCCGTGGGACTGAATTCTTTGGCGCAAACCACATCGGTCGGGATCGGCACTTCGGCGCCACGCGCCTTCATGGCGTCGATCACGGCTTTGGCTTCATCCACGAGGTCGGCTTCAGCCAAGCTCTTGCCGATGTTCAGGCCCGCAGCGAGCATGAAGGTGTTGTTGAGGCGCCTAAAAAAGCCGCTAAATCTTGATTGAGCGCCACCAGTTGTGACTGTGGAAAAGCAGTGGGCTGGACGGCGCAGACATGAGCATGAGCCACAGTGCGCAACTCATCAACACGCTGAG
>JALRIL010000119.1 GCA_023255445.1 Limnohabitans sp.
CCGTCGACACCAAGGCCTCTGAAATACCACCCGCGAGCGCATTCGCGTCACCCGTGCCAACGAGCATAATCTGACCAAGTGGTTCGCGGCGCTGTCGTGTTGCCAAACGGTACAGGTAAAACTGCTCGTGTGGCCGTGTTCGCACAAGGCGCTAAAGCTGAAGAAGCGAAAGCTGCTGGTGCTGACGTGGTCGGTATGGACGACTTGGCCGCTCAGGTCAAGGCTGGCGACATGCCCTTCGATGTGGTCATTGCTGCTCCCGACGCGATGCGCGTGGTCGGTACCCTGGGTCAGATTCTGGGCCCCCGTGGCCTGATGCCTAACCCCAAAGTGGGCACCGTGACGCCTGACGTGGCTACCGCTGTCAAGAACGCCAAGGCTGGCCAGGTCCAGTTCCGCGTGGACAAAGCCGGTATCGTGCACGGCACCATCGGTCGTCGTTCGTTCGACAACGACAAGCTCCAGGGCAACCTGGCTGCACTGATCGAAGCCCTGAACAAGGCCAAGCCCGCTTCCAGCAAAGGTGTTTACCTGCGCAAGGTGGCTGTGTCTTCGACCATGGGTGTGGGCGTTCGCGTCGACACGCAATCCATCACGGCCTGATCGTGAGAAATTTGGAGCATCCGCGAGGGTGCTCCGAAGTGGTGGGCTGCCACACCCGGCAAAGCAGTTTGCAAAGTGTGGCAGGTCATCCAAGACCGTTGGTGCGCTGCAAGGCGCTTAATCGAGGAGTTGCAAGACTTCAAACCAACGCAGATGGCGATCCCGCTGCTGATGGATTGAATCCATAAACAGTTGGTCGCTGCAAATGAGCCGTGCCTCAGGGCCTTGCCCGAAGGCACATTTTAAGGAGTAGACCTTGAGTCTGAATCGCAGTGAGAAAGAAGCGGTCATTTCTGAAGTGACCACCCTCGCCGCTAAAGCTCAAACGCTGGTGATGGCGGAATACCGCGGCATCACGGTCGCTGACATGACGAACCTGCGCATCAAAGCTCGCAGCCAGGGCGTGAACCTGAGTGTTCTGAAGAACACCCTGGCCCGCCGTGCTGTGACGGGTAGCAGTTTCGAAGTGGCAGCCGACCAGATGACCGGTCCGCTGATCTATGGCTTCTCTGAAGACGCAGTGGCTGCCGCCCGTGTGGTGGCTGACTTCGCAAAGACCAACGACAAGTTGGTCATTCGCGGTGGTGTCTACAGTGGTAAAGCCCTGGACGTCAACGGCGTCAAGGAGCTGGCAAGCATCCCGTCCAAGGAAGTGCTGCTGGCCCAGCTGTGTGGCTTGCTCATGTCGCCAATGTCCCGTACCGCCGTGGTGCTGGGTGCTCTGGCGGCCAAGAAAGGCGAAGGCGAAGCTGTTGCCGCTTAAGGCAGGTTTCGCGTTTTAACCAATTGTTAGGAAATCAAAATGGCATTCGATAAAGACGCATTTTTGACCGCTCTGGACAGCATGACGGTCATGGAACTCAACGAACTGGTGAAAGCCATCGAAGAGAAGTTTGGTGTGAGCGCTGCTGCTATGGCCGCTCCCGCTGCTGGTGGTGCTGCTGCTGGCGGTGCTGCCGCTGAAGAAAAGACGGACTTCAACCTGGTTCTGGCTGAAGCCGGTGCCAACAAGGTGGGTGTCATCAAGGCCGTGCGTGAAATCACCGGTCTGGGCCTGAAGGAAGCCAAAGACCTGGTCGACGGCGCTCCCAAGGTTGTCAAGGAAGCCATGCCCAAGGCTGACGCTGAAGCCGCCAAGAAGAAGCTGGAAGAAGCTGGCGCTAAGGCCGAGCTCAAGTAATTCGGCTTTGCTCCAAGGCTGGGGTGTCCGCAAGGGCCTCCAGCCTTTGGTGCTTTCAAGAACGCACCGAAAAGCAGTCTGTCCAGACAGCTTTTCAGTGTCTTCTGATCCGACTGCAGAAGACCCTTGGTTCGGGTGATGTGCAACGCTTCACCGTCCGCCAATGCTGGTAGTGGCCAGCCGCCAAGATGGCTCGCATGCGATGTGCATGTGCAGCCTCAGTCCTGAAAGATCAAGCCCGGAGATCTCATGGCCTACTCTTATACCGAACGCAAGCGTATCCGCAAAAGTTTCGGCAGCCGCGAAAGCGTGCTCGAAGTTCCTTACCTGCTGCAGATGCAAAAAGACGCTTACACGTCCTTTCTGCAAGCTGATGTGCTGTCCTCCAAGCGAGCCCACGAGGGTCTGCAGGCAGCCTTTGAATCTGCTTTCCCCATTGTCTCGCACAACGGTTTTGTGGAGATGAAGTTTGTCGAGTACAACCTCGCCAAACCTGCTTTCGATGTGCGCGAGTGCCAGACCCGTGGTCTGACGTTCGCCTCGGCTGTGCGTGCCCGCGTGCAGCTCATCATTTACGACCGTGAGTCTTCCACATCCCAGTCCAAAGTGGTCAAGGAAGTCAAGGAACAAGAGGTTTACATGGGCGAAGTGCCCCTGATGACCGACAAGGGTTCCTTCATCATCAACGGCACCGAGCGTGTGATCGTGTCTCAGTTGCACCGCTCGCCTGGTGTGTTCTTCGAGCACGACAAGGGCAAGACCCACAGCTCGGGCAAGCTGCTGTTTTCCGCGCGCATCATTCCTTACCGTGGCTCCTGGCTCGACTTCGAATTCGATCCGAAGGACATGCTGTATTTCCGCGTGGACCGTCGCCGCAAGATGCCGGTCACGATTCTGCTCAAGGCGATTGGCCTGACGCCCGAATCCATCCTGGCGAACTTCTTCGTCAATGACAACTTCCGTCTGATGGACAGCGGCGCGCAAATGGAATTTGTGCCCGAGCGTCTGCGTGGTGAGGTTGCCCGTTTTGACATCACCGACAAAGCCGGCAAGGTGGTGGTGGCCAAGGACAAGCGCATCACCGCACGTCACACCCGCGAGATGGAGCAATCGGGCACCACGCACATCAGCGTGCCCGAAGACTTCCTGATCGGTCGTGTGGTGGCCAAGAACATTGTTGACGGTGACACGGGCGAGATCATCGCCAAGGCCAACGAAGAGCTGACCGAAGCCCTGCTCAAGAAGCTGCGCTCGGCCGGCGTTCTGGACCTGCAGTGCATCTACACCAACGAACTCGACCAGGGCGCTTACATTAGTCAGACCCTGCGTACGGATGAAACCGTGGACGAGTTTGCTGCACGCGTGGCCATCTACCGCATGATGCGCCCTGGCGAGCCGCCGACCGAAGACGCGGTGCAGGCCCTGTTCCAGCGTCTGTTCTACAACGAAGACACCTACGATCTGTCGCGCGTCGGTCGCATGAAGTTCAACGCCCGCATCGGGCGTGACGAGTCGACCGGCCCGATGGTGCTGTCGAACGAGGACATCCTGGCAGTGGTCAAGCTGCTGGTCGACCTGCGCAACGGCAAGGGCGAAGTCGATGACATCGACCACTTGGGTAACCGTCGCGTGCGTTGCGTGGGTGAATTGGCCGAAAACCAATACCGCACAGGTTTGGCACGTATCGAAAAAGC
>JALRIL010000145.1 GCA_023255445.1 Limnohabitans sp.
ACAAAAAATATTACAAATGACGGTTCTTTAAATTTAACAACTGATACAATTACATTGACTGCTGGTGGCCAAGGTGCATTATTTCAAGTTGATGATATAGGACCTGGTAAAATTACAGAAATTATTGTAGATAATAAAGGAACAGGTTACGCAGGTCGTACTGGCTGGGGGCCGTCAGACCCAGGTGGCGCTGCTGCTCGACCGATGCGGGCTCGGTGTCACCTTGCGTGACGATGATGCGGCGCAGGGTGGCGCGGTGTTCGCCAGGCACGTCCTGCCACGCAGCTTCGCCCATGTGGTCACCGAAATGGATCTTGCGGTCTTGCTCAGCAGGGTTCAGAAAGACGCCCCAACGGTAGTCGGGCATCTTGACGTGGCCGAACTGGGCCCAGCCTTGCGGATCGACGCTGACGGCGGTGCGCAGGTACACGTCAAAGTTTTGCGAGCCGTCCGGGCCCATGTCCTGCCACCACTGCAGGTAGTTGGGCTGCCAGTGCTCGAGCGCGCGCTGCAGCGTGCGGTCTTCCGACAGGTTGACGTTGTTGGGGATTTTTTCGCTGTAGTTGATTGCGGACATCAGAGTCTCCAAAAGAAAGCGCGGTGGGGTCACATTTCGGTTGCGGCAAGTACCACCGGGAAACTTGCCGCACAACGTCAAATCATCAAACGCGGTTGAGGTCGAACTGAACTTTTTCGCCCTTGCCGTAGACCTTGAGGGCGCCCTTTTCGCCCACAGCGTTGGGGCGCTGGAAGATCCAGTTCTGCCAGGCGGTCAGGCGGCCGAAGATGCGGGTGAGCATGTTCTCTTTCTGCGCAAAGCGCAGGTTGGCTTCCAGGCCGGTCAGAGCGTCGGGGGACATGGCGGCGCGCTCTTCAAGGGCCAGGCGAATTTCGTCATCCCAGTCGATGTCATCGGGCGCAGCTGTCACCAGCCCCAGCTTGTAGGCGGCGTCGCCGTCCAGCGCCTGACCCACTGCAGCGCGGGCGGCTTCCATGGGAGCCGCTTCTTCATAGAAACGGCGTTGCAGACGCGACTGGTCATTGACCATGGGCAGGTAACCAAAGTTCATCTCGCCCAGTGTCAGGGCGGGTTGCTTTTCGGGTTCGTCAGGCAACACCAGCATGTAGGCACGGTCCGCACAAAAGGCCAATTCAGCCAAAGAGCCTGCAAAGCAGGAACCAGGTTCGAGCAGGGCAAACAGGCTGCGCGAGGACACATCCAGGCGCGCAAAGGTACGACGCATCATGCCCAGGGTTTCGCGGGCAAACCAATGATCCTGATTGTTCAAGACAGCGGCATCGGCAGCCAGCACAGCGGCGGCATCACCTTGGGTCTTGAGCAGCCAAGTGCCCAGCTCCAGTTCGTTGGTACGCATGTGCAGGATGGCGTCATCGAGTTCACGCGTCATGGCCAGAGGCCACCAGTTGGCGCCCGCAGCTTCAATGCCCACCACGTCAGCAGCCACGGCTGCGCTGGGGGCCTTGACGGTGAAGGTGGCCGTACGCTTGACGCGGTCCATCTCCACCGTGACGTAGGTGTAGCTCACGCGATCAGCTTCGATGGTGCGGTTCAAGGGCGTCAATGCCACACCTTGTGCCGAGGCCGGACGGGTGCTGTTGACCGAGAGTTTCTGAGCGCGCTCCTTGACCGCTTGCTGGAACACCGCAGGTTTGGCGATCGCATCGACCAGGCGCCAGTCCACAGCTTTTTGACCGCGCACGCCTTCCACGCTGGTGCAGAAGATGTCAGCCAGATCGTGGCGCACATGGCGCTTGTCGGTCACACGGGTCAGGCCGCCAGTGCCAGGCAGCACGCCCAACAGCGGCACTTCGGGCAGGGACACGGAGCTGGATCGGTCGTCCACGAGCACAATCTCGTCACAGGCCAGGGCCAGCTCGTAGCCACCGCCGGCGCAAGCGCCGTTGACAGCGGCAATGAATTTGAGACCGTTATGGCGGCTGGAGTCTTCGATACCGTTGCGGGTTTCGTTGGTGAACTTGCAGAAGTTCACTTTCCAGGCGTGGCTGGAGACACCGAGCATGAAAATGTTGGCGCCCGAGCAGAACACACGGTCGCGCAAGCTGGTCACCACCACGGTGCGCACTTGCGGGTGCTCGAAGCGAATGCGTTGCAGTGCGTCATGCAACTCAATGTCCACACCCAGATCGTAACTGTTGAGTTTGAGTTTGTAGCCGGGGCGAATGCCGCCGTCTTCATCGAAGTTCAGACCCAGCGTGGCGGTGTCACCTTCCACCGACAACTGGATGTGTTTGTACTGCGCGGGCGTGGTCTGGTAATTGACCTGCGGGTTGCTGAGTGTCATGGCTGATGCCTCCGGTTGGGTTCACAAATGCATTCGAGTGCACGTTGATGTGAAGTTTATTGCATGTTTTGGCCGACGACAATATGCAGTTTAATTCTTTTAATAGGGATTTCCCTAGGTTCTGAGGTGCAAGTGCTCCCGCACCTCTTTGCGCAGCGCCTCAAAGACCGTCTGCACATCACCCTGGCTGGTATTGATCGTCAAGTCGGCTTTGGAATAGAAGGCCGAGCGGCCTTCCAGAATGCGCTTGAGGTCTTCCATGGCTTCACGGCTGGCAGCCATGGGACGCAGATCACCTTGCGCCGCGACGCGCGACATATGGTCTTGCGCTTCAGCCTGCAGCCACACGGTAGTGCAATGCGAAAGCAACAAATTGAAGTTGCTCGAATCCGAAACCAAGCCACCCGGCGTGGCAATCACCACCTCAGGGTAAATCTGGATCGCTTCTTCGAGCGCGCGGCGCTCGTAGCGGCGGTAAGCGTTGGCACCGTAGAGGTTATGGATCTCGCTGATCTGACAACCCGCAAACTGTTCAATTTCGCGGCTGAGCTCAATGAAGGGAAAGCCCAGATCATCGGCCAGGCGCTGGCCCAGCGTGGTCTTTCCGGCACCACGCAAGCCAATCAAGGCGATACGGTTGGCGCGGTCCAGCTGGGAGCCTCCCTCGCCAAACAAGTCGGTCAACTGCACACGCGCACGCCGTAAATCGGCTTCGCTGCGCTTGGAGAGCAGCTCACGTATGAGCAACCACTCGGGCGACGAGGTGGAGATATCACCCAGCAGCTCGGCCAACGAGCATTGCAGTGCTTGCGCCACTTGTAAAAGCACCAGCACCGACACATTGCCCATGCCGTACTCCAGATTGGCCAGGTGGCGCTCGGACACATCGGCCGCAATCGCCACGGCTTTGCGGGTCATGCCTTTTCGTGAACGCAAGGTACGCACGCGCTCACCCAAAGATTCCAGGAACGGGTGTCTGCCTTGCTCGTCCTGGGTTTGCGTCGGGTTCAAGAATTCGGTCGGAGTGCTCATGAATTAGGGTAATCCCTGTATTTTTGTGCTGGCCATGACATGCACTTTACTGCATACTGCGCAGCAGGCACGATAGTGCATTTATACCTTCAACACACCGACTTGAACAGTCTTTTATTTCATGCCCCCCACTTTGCTCCCCAACTATCTTGCCGGTCGCTGGCAAACTGGTCTTGATGCTGGTACCCCTTTGTTTGATCCGGTTCTGGGCACAGAGCTGGTGCGTGTATCGCGCACGGGCCTGGACCTGGCCGAGGGGTTTGCGTTTGCACGCGAGCAAGGCGGCAAGGCCCTTCGGGCCATGACGTACGCCCAGCGTGCCGCCATGCTGGGCAAGATCGTCGAGGTGCTGCAAGCCCACCGTGACGACTACTACGCCATCTCTACCGCCAACTCCGGCACCACCACCCGCGATTCGGGCGTGGACATTGACGGCGGCATCTACA
The DNA here is from genome assembly GCA_023255445.1 of Limnohabitans sp. Lineage (GTDB taxonomy): Bacteria > Pseudomonadota > Gammaproteobacteria > Burkholderiales > Burkholderiaceae_C > Limnohabitans_A. The sequence goes on from JALRIL010000145.1 coordinate 3,803, forward strand.
CCGTGGGCTACTTTGCCAAGCAGGGTGCGACCTTGGGTGAAGCCCGATGCCTGGTCGACGGCCAGCGTATCCGCATGGCCAAAGAACCGGTCTACCAGACCCAGCACATCCAGGTCCCCACCGAGGGCGTGGCCTTGTTCATCAACGCCTTCAATTTTCCCAGCTGGGGCTTGTGGGAAAAGGCGGCCCCCGCCCTGCTCTCGGGTGTGCCGGTCGTCGTCAAGCCCGCCACGGCTACCGCCTGGCTGACCCAACGCATGGTCCAGGATGTGGTCGACGCCGGCGTGGTGCCTCCAGGCGCCCTGTCCGTCATTTGTGGCTCCTCCAGCGGCCTGATGGACCAGCTGCAGCCTTTCGATGTGGTGTCGTTCACGGGCTCGGCCGAAACCGGGCGCATCATCCGCAGCCACCCGGCCGTGAGCGAGCTTTCGGTGCGCTGCAACATCGAAGCCGACAGCATCAACTCCGCCTTGCTGGCCCCTCATGCCACAGAGGGCAGCGAGGCTTTCAACCTGCTGGTGACCGAGGTGGTGCGCGAGATGACACAAAAATCTGGCCAGAAATGCACCGCCATTCGCCGTATTTTTGTGCCTCGCGCCTTGTTTGACGCCGCCGCTGCCGCCATTGCCGCCAAGCTGGCCAAAACCAGCGTGGGCAACCCCCGAAATGAATCGGTCCGCATGGGCGCGCTGGTCAGCAGCGAGCAAAAAACCGCTGTGCTGGCGGGCCTGGCCCAGCTCAAGACCGAAGCCGAGGTGCTGTTTGACGGTAACACCGCTGCACTGGTGGATGCTGCCGAGACCTCGGCCTGCGTCGCCCCGGTGCTGCTGGGCCACCGCCAGCCCGAGCATGCCCAGGTGCTGCACAGCGTGGAAGTGTTTGGCCCAGTGGCCACCCTCATGCCCTACGACAGCACCGAACAGGCCCTGGCCATGATCCGCCGCGGCCAAGGTTCGCTGGTGTGCTCGGTGTACAGCGAAGACCCGGCCTTCACTGCCCAGGTCAGCCTGCAACTGGCCGCTTGGCATGGCCGAGTCCATGCAATTTCACCCGATGTGGCGTCCCTGCATTCGGGCCACGGCAACGTCATGCCCATGAGCCTGCACGGCGGCCCTGGCCGCGCAGGGGGCGGCGAAGAACTGGGGGGCCTCAGGGCCCTGAACTTCTACCACCGCCGCACCGCAGTGCAGGGCAGCGCGCTTGCGCTGGACCACCTCACAGCCCAGGGCGGCCGCTTG
>JALRIL010000015.1 GCA_023255445.1 Limnohabitans sp.
GTCATTAATCGGTATCTACTTTCCATTTCTTTGACAACCCACCCAAGAAGGTGGCTGAAGGCCAAGAGCCAGAAGACCCCCGCGCCGAGTTGGTGCGCCGCTTGCTCGAATACGAGCAAATGAAGCTGGCCGCCGCCACACTCAACGAAGTGCCGCAATTTGGCCGCGACTTCATGCGTGCGCAAGTGTTCATTGAGCAATCGCTGCAACCACGCTTCCCCGATGTGCATGTGGTGGAGCTTCAACAAGCGTGGGCCGACATCTTGAAGCGTGCCAAGCTGGTGCAGCACCACAAAATCAGCCGCGAAGAGCTGTCTGTGCGCGAACACATGAGCATTGTTTTGAGAAAGCTCCAAGGCCAACGCTTTGTCGAGTTTGAAAACCTGTTCGAACCCGAACAAGGCGTGCCCGTGCTGGTGGTGACCTTCATCGCCCTGCTGGAGCTGGCCAAAGAAACGCTGATTGAAATCACACAGGCCGAGGCTTTTGCCCCGATTTACGTGCGTTTGGCCTATACCCCGACGTAAGACACCCACGTAAACTCAACACCCTCTCGGCAACACAGGACTGGCTTTGCGCCACACACGTTCTATGAGCAACACCCACGCTTCGCCCTACGGCACTTTGCCCCCCGCTTCCCCCGTCGCTGCCCGCAAGCCCATCAGCTTGCCTCGCTTGAACGAGCTACGTGCACGTGGTGAAAAAATCACCATGCTCACCGCCTACGACGCCACCTTTGCGGCAGTCGCCGATGCGGCTGGCGTGGAATGCATTTTGGTGGGCGACTCCCTGGGTATGGTTTGCCAGGGCCTGTCGAGCACCGCTGGCGTGACACTGGAGACCATGCGCTACCACACTGAAAGTGTGGTGCGTGGCTTGCGCCGCGTGCAAGGCACTGCCTGGGTCATTGGCGACCTGCCTTTTGGCAGCTACCAGGAGTCGCGCGAACAAGCCCTGCGCAGCGCCACGGTGCTGATGCAGGCGGGCGCCCACATGGTCAAGCTCGAAGGCGGTGGCTGGACCACCGAGACCGTGCGTTTTCTGGTCGAGCGCGGTATTCCTGTGTGCGCCCACCTGGGCCTGACACCGCAAACCGTGCATGCCCTGGGCGGCTACCGCGTACAGGGCAAGGGTGAATCTGCCGGAAAACTGCGCCAAGACGCTCTGGCCCTGCAGAATGCAGGCGCCACCATGCTGGTGCTGGAGATGGTGCCTGAGCCCTTGTCCACGGCCCTCACCCAGGAACTGCCACGCTGCCACACCATCGGCATTGGCGCAGGCAACGGCACAGCGGGCCAGGTGCTGGTCATGCACGACATGCTGGGCATCAACCTGGGCAAGAACCCCAAGTTTGTGCACAACTTCATGCAAGGTGCCGACAGCGTCCAGCACGCCATGAGTAACTATGTGGCTGCCGTCAAAAACGGCAGCTTCCCAGACAATTCCCTGCACGCCTGGTAAGCGCGCTGTCTTTTTCCCGTATGAAAATCGTTCACTCCATTGAAGAGTTGCGCCTGCAACTGGCCAACGCCCAATGCCCCTCGTTTGTACCCACCATGGGCAACCTGCACGCAGGACATCTGGCCTTGGTGCGCCAGGCCAAACCCTTGGGCGACTGCATGGTGGCCAGCATCTTTGTCAATCGCTTGCAGTTCCTGCCACATGAGGACTTTGACAGCTACCCGCGCACCCTGCAGGAAGACTGCGCCAAGCTCGAAGCCGAAGGTTGCGACCTGGTGTTTGCTCCGCGCGAGTCGGATTTGTACCCACAACCTCAAACGGTCAAGGTTCACCCCGATGCCAGCTTGGGCGACATTCTGGAAGGGCATTTCCGTCCTGGTTTTTTCACGGGTGTGTCCACCGTGGTCATGAAGCTGTTCATGAGTGTGTTCGCCGGCAAAGCACAAGGCGCAGCCGTGTTTGGCAAGAAAGACTACCAACAGCTCATGGTCATTCGCCAATTGGTCAAGCAATTTGCCTTGCCCATTGACATTCATGGCAGCGAGATCATCCGCGCTGAAGACGGCCTGGCCCTGAGCTCGCGCAATGGCTATTTGTCAGAGACCGAACGCCAACAAGCGATTGAGTTGCATTTGGCCTTGCGCGACCTCGGTCGCCAGGCGCAAGCCAGTGCCCACGCGCTGGCCGAGCATCTCCCGGCGCTGGAAGCACGGGCTTTGCAAGACCTGCAAGCGCGCGGCTGGCAACCTGACTACCTGACCGTGCGTCGCCGTGAAGACCTGCAAATTCCGCAAGCCGGAGACGCATTGGTGGTACTGGGCGCAGCCCGCTTGGGCAAGACCCGGTTGATCGACAACCTGGAAATTTGAAAGCAACGAAGGCCTTACAGGCCTTCGCCCCTGGGGTCACGTCCCATGAGCACCTGCACAGCCTGACGCGCCTGCAGGCGCCCCTCCAGCAATTCGACCACTGCCTGGGCGATCGGCATGTCAACGCCCAAGGCTTGCGCACGGGCGGCCACGGTGCGGGCGCTGTAGACCCCCTCGGCCACATGACCCAAAGACTCGACAGCCTGTTGCAGACTCAAACCCTGCGCCAGCAGACCACCGACCTTACGGTTGCGGCTCAAGTCGCCTGTGGCCGTGAGCACCAGATCACCCAGACCGGACAGCCCCATGAAGGTTTCGGCGCGTGCGCCCAAGGCTACACCCAGGCGGGTCATTTCGGCCAGGCCACGGGTGATCAGGGCCGCACGGGCATTGAGACCAAGGCCCAGGCCATCGCATAAACCTGTGGCAATGGCCAGGACATTTTTGACGGCGCCCCCCACTTCGACACCCACGATGTCGTCATTTGCATACACCCTCAGGTGATGCCCATGGAACACCTGTACCAGGGCCTGGCGCACCTGCGCATGTGGACTGGCAGCCACCAGGGCTGTCGGCTGGTCTTTCGCCACCTCCTGCGCAAAGCTGGGGCCACTCAGGGCGCCAGCCAACAGTTCTGGCGCCACCTGGGCCTGCACTTCGTGGGGCATCAAGCCGGTGTCGGCCTCAAAACCCTTGCACAGCCAAGCCACAGTGGCCGGTGTACCTTGCAATGTTTTGAGGGTTTCGCGAAGGCCTGCCATGGGTGTGGCAACCACCCAGACATCATCGGCGCGTGAATGACGCACGCGCTCTGTCAGATCGCCACTGATGGCGCGCAGTCCTTGTGGCCAGGCCAAACCAGGCAGATAGCGGCCGTTTTCCCTGGCAGCATTCATGGCTTGTGCTTGCGCTGCATCGCGGGCATGCAGACAGACTTCGCCCTGCGGCGCATTGCGCGCCGCGGCCATGGCCAGCGCCGTGCCCCAGGCACCTGCGCCAATGAAGGTGATGCGCGGGCTCACAGCCTGGGACAGAACTTACTGCGCAGTAGCGCCCGCTTGTTGAGCTTGCTGCTGCTCGTACATGGCCTGGAAATTGATCTCGGCGAGGTGCACGGGCGGGAAACCCGCGCGGGTGATCAGGTCGGCCATGCTGGCACGCAGGTAGGGGTACACGATCTGCGGGCAGGCAATGCCCATGATCGGACCCATCTGGTCTTCGGGCAGGTTACGGATCTCGAAAATGCCGCCTTGCTTGCACTCGGCCAAGAACACGGTCTTGTCACCAATCTTGGTGTGCACCGTGGCCGACACGCACACTTCGTACACGCCGTCTGCAGCGGGGGTTGCTTCCACGCCCAACTGGATGTCCACCGAGGGTTGTTCTTGTTGCAGCAAGATGGCGGGCGAATTGGGCTGTTCCAGCGAAGCTTCCTTCAGGTAAACACGTTGAATCTGGAAAACAGGGTTGGTATCTGCGACGGCATCAGTCATGAAAGAAGTCTCGTGAAGAAGAAATAAAAAGTGATTATGCCGACTGCAGCAGGGGCAGCAGTCCGCCTTGGGCGTCCAGCGCCATCAAATCGTCGCACCCACCCACGTGGGTCTGACCAATGAAAATCTGCGGCACCGTGCGGCGACCGGTGATTTCCATCATGTGCGCCCGCAGCTCGGGAGACGTATCCACTCGGATTTCTTCGATGTGCTCGACCCCGCGAGCCTTGAGAATTTGCTTGGCACGCACGCAGTACGGGCACACAGCGGTGGTGTACATCTTGACGGTTTGCATGAAAGGGCTCCTTGACAGGCTCAGGCTTTTTCGACGGGCAACTGGGCCTCACGCCAGGCGCGCAGGCCACCGCTGAGGGCTTGTGCGTTCGTGTAGCCCAGCTTCTGGGCCATCGAGGCAGCTCGCGCAGCGCGGGCACCCACCTGGCACACCAGAATCACCGGAGTAGCCTTGTTTTTGACAGCCCCTTCGAGCTGCTGCTCCAGACGGCCTAAAGGAATGTTGCGCGCACCCGCCACGTGACCGGCAGCGTATTCGGCCGGCTCACAAACATCAATCACCACCGCTTTCTCGCGATTGATCATTTGCACAGCCAAGGCCGCAGACAGGCCCCCACCGCGTTTTTGCAACACGGGCAAAAACAAAGCCACTGCAGAGCCGATGGCCACCGCAATGAGCATCCAGTTGTCCAGCAAGAATTTCACAACAGATTCCTTTGATGAGCGAAAAAAACGACCCGTCATTGGGTCGATGCCCCTGCATTCTAAAATGTGCAGTCTATCCCTTTTATCCGAACGCTTTTAGCTGCACTGACCATGTACAAACTCGTCCTCATTCGCCACGGCGAATCCACCTGGAATCTGGAAAACCGTTTTACCGGCTGGACCGACGTCGACCTCACGCCCGTGGGCGTTCAACAAGCCATGTCGGCGGGCCAACTGCTCAAGGCAGAAGGCTGGGACTTTGATGTCTGCTACACCTCTGTGCTCAAGCGCGCCATCCGCACCCTGTGGCTGACGCTGGACGAGATGGACCGCACCTGGCTGCCCGTCATCAAGGACTACCGTCTCAACGAGCGGCACTACGGCGGCCTGCAAGGCCTGAACAAAGCCGACATGGCCAAGCAGTATGGCGACGAGCAGGTGCTGATCTGGCGTCGAAGCTACGATACGCCGCCACCTGCCCTGGAGGCGACCGACCCACGCAGCGAAAAAACCGACCGTCGCTACCCCAGTGCAGACGTGGTGCCGCTGACCGAGTGCCTCAAGGACACGGTGGCCCGCGTGCTGCCCGCCTGGACCGACACCATCGCACCCGCCATCCAGAGCGGCAAGCGGGTGTTGATCGCCGCGCATGGCAACTCGATCCGCGCCCTGGTCAAGTACCTGGACGGCATTTCCGACCAGGACATCGTGGGTCTGAACATCCCCAACGGCATCCCTTTGGTATACGAGCTGGACGCCAACCTGAAGCCCATTCGTCACTACTACCTTGGCGACGCCGAAGCCGCTGCCAAGGCTGCAGCTGCAGTGGCCAGCCAAGGCAAGGCCTGATCAAGGTCTTTTGCAAAGCCCCCGGTCGCAGGGCATGGCCGGGTGTATATTGACCTTAATATCGGGCCAAAGGCTCACGACAACCGACCAGGGACTATGGGACAAAAACTGAAAATCGCCGGCTGGATGAGCATCGGCGCCTTGACCGGGGCGCTGATGACCTTTTCGTTGCAAACCGTTGCACGCAGCAACATGGTGCCTCTGCCCCTGGAGGAGCTGCAGCAGTTGGCCGCGGTTTTCAGCATCATCAAGACCGACTATGTCGAGCCGGTAGACGAGAAAAAACTCATCACCAATGCCATTTCGGGCATGGTCTCCAGCCTGGACCCCCACTCGCAGTTCTTTGACAAAAAAACCTTCAAGGAATTTTCTGAAGGTACCTCTGGCAAATTTGTGGGTGTGGGCATCGAAATCACGCAGGAAGACGGTCTTGTGAAGGTGGTCTCGCCGATTGAAGGCTCACCTGCCTTCCGCGCAGGCCTCAAGACCAATGACCTCATCACCAAGGTCGACGACACTGCCGTCAAAGGCCTCTCGCTCAATGAAGCCGTCAAGCGCATGCGTGGCGAACCCAACACCAAAGTGGTGTTGACCATCTACCGCAAGGATGAAAACCGCACCTTCAGCGTCACCATCGTTCGAGAAGAAATCAAGACCCAGTCGGTCAAAGCCAAATTGATCGAACCTGGTTATGGTTGGGTACGTGTGTCGCAGTTCCAGGAACGCACCGTCGAAGACTTCGCCCGCAAGGTGCAAGACCTCTACAAGGACGGCCCCCTCAAAGGGCTGGTGCTGGACCTGCGCAATGACCCGGGCGGTCTGCTGGATGCGGCTGTGGCCCTGTCGGCCGCCTTCCTGCCCGAGAACGTGGAAGTCGTTTCCACCAATGGTCAACTCGAGGACAGCAAGTTTTCTTACCGCGCTCAACCACAGTTCTGGCGTCGCCACTTGGGCAATGACCCCATTGCGACGCTGACTCAGAACACGCAAGGCGCCCTCAAGACCGTCAAGCTCGTGGTGCTCGTCAACGAAGGCTCGGCCTCGGCCAGTGAGATCGTGGCCGGTGCACTGCAAGATCACAAGCGCGCCACCATCATGGGCAACCAAACCTTTGGCAAGGGCTCCGTGCAAACGGTCAGACCCCTGGGGCCTGACACTGCCGTCAAGATCACCACCGCCCGTTACTACACCCCCAGTGGTCGAAGCATTCAGGCCAAGGGCATCGTGCCTGATGTCATGGTCGACGAGACCGAAAACGGCAACCTCTACGCTGCGCTTTACACCCGGGAAGCCGACCTCGAAGGCCACTTGACCAATGGCAAGGAAAAGAAAGACCTCGCTCGCGAAAAGGCCCGCGAGCAAGCCCTCAAAAAGCTCGAGGCGCAGTCTAAAAATCCACAGGACATGCCTCGTCTGCCTGAATTTGGTTCTGAAAAGGATTTCCGTCTGAGCCAGGCACTGGTTCAGCTCAAGGGCGGTGCGGTCAAGGTCAGCACCTCCTTGACTGAGCGCCCCGCTGAAAAGAAAGACTGATCGGCATGGATGACGCGCAGCTGCTGCGCTACTCGCGCCATATCCTGCTCGAGGAACTGGGCATTGAGGGCCAGGAGCGATTGCTGGCCAGTCACGCCCTGATCATCGGCGCCGGTGGACTGGGTTCGCCGTCTGCCCTGTACTTAGGCAGCGCCGGTGTGGGCACGATCACCGTGGTCGACCATGACCAGGTGGACGCCACCAACCTTCAACGCCAGATTGCCCACACTCTGGACCGGGTGGGTCACGACAAAGCGTCATCCATCGCTGCTGCCATTGCGGCCATCAATCCCGATGTGCGGGTGATTCCGCGTGTGCAGCGGGCCGATGCGGATGTGCTCGACGAACTGCTACCCCAGGTGGATGTGGTGCTGGACTGCAGCGACAACTTTGCCACCCGGCAGGCCGTCAACGCTGCTTGTGTACGGCATGGCAAGCCCCTGGTATCGGGCGCCGCCATTCGCATGGATGGCCAGGTGTCGGTGTTTGACAGTCGCCAGGCCAACAGCCCATGCTACGCATGTATCTTCCCACCCGAACAAGCCCCCGAAGAAGTGCGCTGCGCCACCATGGGTGTGTTTGCGCCACTGGTGGGCATCATCGGCACCCTCCAAGCTGCCGAGGCACTGAAGATCGCTAGCGGTATGGGTAGCTCGCTGGCTGGTCGCCTGCTCATGCTCGATGGCCGGGATTTGCGCTGGAACGATATCCGCATGGCCCGCAACCCGCTGTGCCCTGTTTGCGGCTCATCGCACCCAGCCTGAATCTTCCTTGTCGTCAGCACCATGGCAACTGCCATGAAACCGTCGAAACACCGGCGGTGCCATGGCTTCGTGCCGATCGGCAAACACGCCCAGTCGCCGCTCTTGAGCCTCTCGCTGCGCCTGGGCATAGGGCCCACGCCCGACCCTGAAGCTGTAAGCCCACGCCCAGCCCTGACGCACCATGGCCTCATTCACATCCTGGCCGTCGCGGTACACCGTGGCCACCCAGCGGCCATAGGTGTCCTGGCGCCACACCTTGAGCTCCACATGCTGGCGATGCACCATGTCCAGCAAGGCATCACGCGCAGCATCACCACCAGGCTGGCAGGATTCGGGGGCATCGATGCCATCAAGTCGGACACGCACCGGCGTTTGCTGCCCATGCGGCAAAACAGTCAGGGTATCGCCATCGAGCACCCAGCTGACCCAGCCTTGCCAGACCACAGGCTTGGCCCATGCACACATGGGTCCCAAACTCAGCGCAAGCAACACGGCAGCCAGATGGCCTGAGCGACGAAACATCTTCATGTCTGCATTGTGCCGCGCCTACGCTGTACGATAAGCACATGCATACCCCTGCCCGCCGCCTGCCCTTCCTGGCTTGGCCACGCCCCACCTTCGAACAATTCAAAAGTGATGCTTTTGCAGGTCTGAGTGTGGGGATGATGACCATTCCGCAAGGCGTGGCCTATGCCGCGTTGGCGGGTATGCCCGCCATCACCGGGATTTATGCCTCCCTGTTTCCAGCGCTGGCCGCCACATTGATGGGGGCCTCGGCGCGCTTATCTGTCGGCTCGACCGCCCTCACCGCCATGCTGGTCACCGCCTCGCTGACAGGATTGGCCGAGCCCGGCAGCACGCAGTGGATCAACCTGGCCGTGTGGCTGTCGCTGATGACCGGGCTCATGCAAGTGCTGTTGGGATTGGCCCGCTTTGGCTGGCTGCTCAATCTGGTCAGCGCCCCAGTGCTGACCGGCTTTACCCAGGGGGCCGCACTGCTCATCATGGCCTCGCAAATTCCGGCGCTGCTGGGCATGCCTGCGGGCTGGGCCTCGTTAACCGAACCCGGCCAGTGGAGCTGGCCAGCCCTGCTGATGGGGGTGCTCACCGTGGCCGTCTTGATGGTGAGCAAACGCTTCAAGCCCACTTTCCCCGCCGTGCTGCTGGTCATGCTGGCAGGCGCTGCAGCCATGCACTGGACAAACCTACCCACCACAGGGCTGGCCATGGTCGGCCAGCTGCCCATGGGTCTGCCTTCACTGTACTGGCCCAGCGCACTGAGCTGGGACACCTTCAAACAACTGCTGATGCCGGCCATGGTGATCACACTGGTCAGCTTTCTGGAAACCGCTTCCAGCGCCAAGGTTGACAATGAAGGCTTGGACAAACGTTGGGATCAGAACCAGGATCTGATTGGTCAGGGGCTGGCCAAGCTGTTGTCGGGTTTGAGCGGTGCCTTTCCCACCAGCACCTCATTTGGTCGCTCGGCCTTGAACTTGTACGCCGGAGCACAAACCGGCTGGGCAGCACTCGTCTCGGTGGGTGTGGTGCTGCTGGCTCTGCTGTTTTTGACGCCGGTGCTGGCTCTGGTGCCCCGCGCCGTGCTGGCCGGGATTGTGGTGGCCGCCGTGTATAGCCTGCTCAAGCCCCGGGCTTTTGTGCAACTCATGCGCATTGACCGGATTGAAGCGAGCACGGCTGCCATCACCTTTGGCGTGACCTTGCTGTCCGCACCTCGCCTGTATTGGGGCGTGCTCACCGGGGTCGTGCTGGGTCTGAGCCACTTTTTGCACACTCGACTGCACCCCCGCATCATTGAGGTGGGCCTGCACCCCGACGGCTCGCTGCGCGATCGTCACCTGTGGGTGCTACCGCCTCTGGCACCGCAGCTGTTTGCCCTGCGCATGGATGCCGAACTGGACTTTGCCGCCGCCAGCAGCCTGGAGCGCGCCATTGGCGAGCACCTGAGTCAACACGCCCAGGTGCGCCATGTGTGCTTGTTTGCCCACCCCATCAACCGCATTGATGCCACAGGCGTGGAAGCCTTTGCCCAACTGCTGCGCCAGCTGCGCAAGCGCGATGTGGTGCTCCACATCAGCGGCATCAAACTACCGGTGGAAAAGGCCCTGCAACGCGCGGGCCTGCTGCAGCCGGACAACACGCATTTGCGCCTGTATCGCACTGATGCCGAGGCCGTTGTGGCCCTGCGCCAGCTTCACCCTCCACCTGCCGACATGGCCGCTGCGGCCATTTGATCAAGCCGTCCTCAACCTGGAATGTCGGCTTCGACCAGCAACGCCAGCAACTGCAAAGACTCCTGCCAACCCAGGCAACAGGCCTCGCCCGGAATCATGTCGGGAATGCCCGCTTGCTCAATGTTCACTTCGGTACCCATTGAAGTGGTTTTCAGGTCGATGGTGGTGATCATCTCACCCGGTAAATTCGTGTCGTCGAAACAGTCGGTATGACGAATTCGCTTGCCCGGCACCAGTTCAAGATATTTGCCGCCAAAGCTGTGTGATTGCCCATTCGAGAAGTTGGTAAACGACATGCGGTAGACGCCTCCCACGCGCGCATCCATCTCATGCACACGTCCTGTGAACCCATGTGGCGGCAACCATTTGGCCATTGCATCCGGGTCGATGAACGCACGGTAGACACGATCAGCAGGCGCACGTAACACACGCTGAAAACGGACGGTATGAGGCATACAACACTCCTGCGTAACGGCTCAGACGGCCAGAGTTTTTTCGAATTCGGTCAGGCGCTTGTGGATGGAGCGCAGCTCGGTGATGTCTGTCCATCGGTCAATCAAGTACGAGAAGGCGTCGTTGACCTTGCCAAAGGCATTGCCCACCTGCTGGATCACGCCCAAGGTGATGATCCCGGAGAACAGCGATGGGCCCATCAACAGGTAGGGGAAGATGATCATGGTCTGTCCGTACAGATTGCTCCAGAGGTTGAAGTAGGCATAGTGGTTGAACAGTCGAAAGTTGTTGAACCGCACGCCCATGAACAGCGCCATGGTGCCCGCCAGCGTCATCCGGCTACGATCATCTTCGGCGTAGACCAGCTCCTTGCGCAGCGCAGCTTCGGTCTTTTGGTTGTTGTACTCCAACCCTGGCAGACGAATGCCCACAAACCACGACAGCACCGTGCCGCCCAGCGCCGTGGTCAATGCGACCCAGAACAGCGAGCCGTCAAACTTAAGCCACTCGATCGCGATGCCCTTGGACAGGCCCCACAAAATCGGAATGAAAGACGCCAGTGTCAACACCGCACGCACAAAACCCAGGCCGAGATTTTCGGTCTGCCGGGCAAAGCGCATGCAATCTTCCTGAATACGCTGCGAGGCGCCCTCCACGGTCTCTGACGTCCGCTGCCAGCGAGGCAAATACGCCTCGGTCATGGCCTGGCGCCAGCGAAAAGCGTAGTGCGAGGCCAGATACGCCTCGAAGCTGCGCAACAACATATAGGGAAAAGCAATCCACGCAAACTGCTGCATGAACCCCCAGAACTTGTCCAGGCCCCCGAGCTGCTCGGGCTTTTGCAACAGGTCATAAAACTGACCATACCAGGCGTTGAGTCTTACCGTTTGCTGGACCGTGATGAACACGATGGCCATTAGCACCGCCAAGCCACCCCACGCCCACAAAGCCCAACGGCGGTCCAGGAAAAAAGTGCGAAACATAGGTTGCTTTGAAAATGAAAACACCACATCTTAGTGGGGATGCCGTGTCGCTTGATGAGTCTGGCGTGTAAACACTAGGTCAATGCATCAAGCCGTGACGATCCACCCTTCCAGCGGATCACAGGGTGGCAGGCCGTAACACGGGTGTCCGGCAACATGTTGTTGGACTGCCCAGCCCGCTTGCATCAGGCACAGGGTGGCGTCTAGCGCGTCGCCGCTCGCATCGTCGGCCAAACGGTTGGCAAGCGCGTGGTTGACCACGAGGCGCAAGTCCAGACGGGTCTGGCCACGCTCAAGCTGGCCAATGAGTTCGCGCCGAGCCAGCAGGCGCTCGGGGGTGTGTTTGGCTTTGTCGTCGCTTTTGTAAGAGATGTTCCCCAAGACCTCCCTTGCGAGCAAGCCGGGGTAAGCCTCCAGAGCCACCCGCTGGCGGTCGCCATCTTGCAAGCCGGGCAAGTGCACGCCCGCCTGGCGCAACAAAGGTACACCGGCGTGCAGCATGTAGGCCACGGGCGGGTTGACCCATTTCATGGAAGGGCTGGAACCCGCAGGTCGGTCAGTGGCACGGTGTGCAAACTTGCCGCCCTTGGGGCGTGCATTGCAAAACGCAGCAAATTGCGCACGAATATCTGAGCGGCTCAAGGCGCCATAGTGGTCCATGCAGTCAGCCCAAAGGCGGGGCCACCCCAGGGTTTCGACCAGTTCGCGCGGCAAGCCATAGGGCAAGTCAAACCCTCCCACCCAGGGACCTGGCTGAGCCAGCCAGTCAGCGAACGATGCAAGGGAGTCAAACGTTTGCAGTGCTTGCAGCTGCACACGTCCAGTTTGCAGCTTCCCGTGGGCAAGCACAATTGGCTTGCGCCGACTGGGGCTGGAAGAAAAGTCGCAGCCGATCAGCTGCATGGTGCTCAGGCGCGGCCGATGATACTGGCCGTGGCCATCAACTCTTCAAGCAAGGCCAACGACACCTTGCCCGAGACGCTGTAGGGATCCAGCTCAGCGCGCTCGGAGTATTTGAGCAGGATGTTGGTGTTCACACGGGACACATCCACCTGGCCCATGGTCCAGCCCCCAAAGCGTCGTTCGGTGATTTCTTCGTAGTGCAGCAGCACCACATCTTTGTGGCGAGGGTCTTTCTGGATGTGACCGTAGAGCTCGCTGACCGCTGCGCGGCCACCCTCGATGGCCTGCAAAAAGATATCACCGCCATAGCACAGGATGCCTGTGATGCCTCGCGGAGGGTTGAATTGTCGGGACTGCGCAAGGATGGACTCAATGATGTCCGGGCGCGCATCGACCGCGCGGCTGGCGTAAAGCAGGCGAACGAGCATGGGATTTAGCTCCGAGCAGGAATGAGCGAGAGGAATTCGCGGCGCAGGTTGGCGTCTTTGAGGAACACGCCGCGCATGACCGAGTTGATCATTTTGCTGTCCATGTCTTTCACGCCGCGCCAGGCCATGCAGTAATGGCTGGCTTCCATGACGATGGCCAGGCCGTCAGGCTGGGTCTTGCGCTGGATCAGGTCAGCCAGCTGCACCACGGCCTCTTCCTGGATCTGGGGGCGGCCCATGATCCATTCTGCAAGGCGAGCGTATTTGGACAAGCCAATCACGTTGGTGTGCTCGTTGGGCATGACGCCAATCCAGATGCGTCCAATGACGGGGCAAAAGTGATGGCTGCAGGCGCTGCGCACTGTGATCGGCCCGACAATCATCAGTTCGTTAAGGTGTTCGGCGTTGGGAAACTCGGTGATTTCAGGGCCATGCACATAGCGACCGCGAAACACCTCATTGACATACATCTTGGCCACGCGGCGGGCGGTATCGCCGGTGTTGTGATCGTTGTCGGTGTCGATGACCAGGCTGCCCAACACGCCTTTCATCTTGAGCGTGACTTCGTCGAGCAGTTTTTCCAGCTCGCCGGGCTCGATGAACTCGGCAATGTTGTCATTGGCGTTAAAACGCTTGCGGGCGGCCTGGATGCGTTCGCGAATCTTGACGGACACGGGCACGCCTTCGTCCTGTACGGGCGAGGTGGCGGAGGTGGTCATGGCGTCTTGGGCTTTCATCAACATGGACCCATAGTAACAGCGATTGAAGTCGCGCACCAAAACCCTACACGTCGGACGGGTGCGAGGCTCAGTAACGGTTACCGCTTAAAAATAGCGCCAGGCGCATGAGGCCATAGGCCAGCCGATCACGCCAGCGCTGCGTCCAGGGCAAGTGCATCAGCCCTTGCTCCAACACCGTCTGGCTGTCGTGCGCGATGGCCGCCATGAGTCTGTCACGTAACTGCTGCGCAAAGCCAGCATCCTGGACCAATACATTGGCTTCACGGGCCAACAGCAAACTCAAAGGGTCCAGGTTAGACGACCCCACTGTGGCCCAGCTGCGTTCGTGGCCCGCATCGATCGCAGCCACTTTGGCATGCAAAAAACTGGCCTTGTACTCGTGGATCTGCACCCCGGCGGCCAGCAATTGCCTGTACACCGGGCGGGCCGCATGGTATTGCATGAAGTACTCGTAACGCCCTTGCAGGAGCACCCGCACGAGTACACCCCGCCGGGCAGCCATGATCAGGGCCTGACGTAAACGCTTGCCAGGCAAAAAGTAGGCATTGGCCAGCACGATTTCATGGCGGGCCTCGCCAATGGCTTTAAGGTAAGCGCGCTCAATGCCCGCACGGTGACGAACGTTGTCCCGCCACAAAACAGTAGCACGCATGCCACCGGACACAGGCTCGTCATAGGTACGCCTGGCCAGCCATTGCGCCTGTGCGCCAGCGCGCAGGCTCTCCAGGGCCTGCGGCAATTTGCGCCCACGCACATCAGCCGCGAGCTGCATGCGCCACCACAGTTGCAGCATCATGTCCTGCACCGCGCGCACCAGTGGCCCTTGCACCTGAACCGCAAAGTCCAACCGGGGATTGGGCAAGGGACCGTGTCGGGGGTCCAGCCAGTCATCGAGCACATTGATACCGCCACAAAACGCGATCTCGCCATCGACCACGCACAATTTCCGGTGCAACCGCCGCCAACGCGAGGGAATGAACAGCCCCCAGGTTCCCCATGGCATGTACACCAACCAATGCACACCGGCCTGCGCCAGCCGATCACGCCAGGGTGGCGGGCAATTGGGCGTACCCACGCCATCGACCACCACACGCACCTCCACGCCACGCCGGGCAGCCCGCTCCAGCGCCTGCAGCAAGGCTTGTGCATCACCCTCGAAGTGAAAGATGTAGGTTTCCAAGTGCACACTGTGCCGGGCCTGGTCGACGGCTTCGACCATGGCCGGGATCAAAGCGCGTGCCCCTTCGTGCAGCGTCAACCGATGCCCCCCCATCCAGACAGCTTTTGCACTCATGTCGGAACCTGCCAATACAGATCGGCCACCAAGGGCAAATGGTCAGACATGCGCCGCCAGATAGGCCCGTGTGGCGTCCACTGGTGCAGTGGCCTCAAGCCTCGCGCGAAGACACGGTCGAGCTGAACCAAGGGCATGCTGGCAGGATAGGTCTTGATGGTCAGACCTGGGGGCTGACACCAAGCCTGCTGCAACAACAGGCGCGTGGTCCGCAGCCCCCAATCGTTGAAGTCACCGGCCATGACCACCGATTCATGGGCTGGGACTTCCCGCTGGATGTAGTCCAGGATCTGCTGCACCTGCCGCAAGCGGCTCATCGGCACCAGGCCCAGGTGAACCACCAGCACATGAACTCGTTGCATTTCCACGGCCACCTCGACGTGCAGCAACCCTCTTTGCTCAAAGCGGTGATCGGAAATATCCTCGTGGCGAACATTCAGCACCGGCCAGCGGGTCAACAAGGCATTGCCGTGCTCGCCATGGCGGGTATAGGCATTGGTGTGATAGACCGCTTCGTAGCCCAAAGGGGCCAGAAACTGGTCTTGCGGCAAGCTGGGCCAACGCGCGAAACGTCGTGCTTCGCGGTGATTGAATCGGCGCACTTCCTGCAAACATACCAAGTCTGCATCGAGTTGCTCAATGGCATGACCCATGTTGTGAATTTCCAGACGCTTGGCCGGCCCCAGACCCTGCACCCCTTTGTGGATGTTCCAGGTGGCTACGCGCAAGCCGGTGTGTGGTGGCACGTGGATCATCCGCGCACCTGCTCAGACATGCGGGGCAGCATCAGGATGGCTTCCGCATTGGAAGGAGAAAACACTTGGTCCGCTGCTTCACGCCAGGGTACCCAGCTGTACTCGGTATGCTCGCGCGGGTTGAGCATCACAGGCTGCCGGCAAGGCACCTGCAATCCAAATACACGCTCGGTGTTGCGGCTGACCCCAGGGGCGTAACGCCAGCGCCAGGCGGAGTAGATCTCGTACACGTTTTCCAGCGCCCAGTCATGCAGACGCATCGCGGTGGCCAGGGCATTGATCCCGGTTTCCTCGCCTACCTCACGCACAGCTGTCTCGTGCCACGACTCCAGATCATGGTCCTTGCTGCCCGTGACCGACTGCCAGGTACCCGCGTCGGCGCGGCGTATCAGGAGCACCTCCAGCGCCGGGGTGTGAATCACCACCAGCACGGACTCCGCAATCTTGTAGGCACGCTCGGGCACAGTCATGCATTCATTCTAATGAGCACGAAGCAAGGGGCTGTTAGCATGCGCGCATGCCAGCGCAAACCTTTTTTTCGAGCCTCGGATCCACCCTGCTTCAATGCAATGACCTGGTCATCCGCACCGGCCTGACAGCCCTCGTGGGCGATGAAGGCAGTGGCAAGACGCAATGGCTGCGCCGTCTTGCGAGCTGTGACCTCGGCGCCGGGTCATCGCCAGGGCTTTGGCTGGATTTGAGCTTGCCCGGGCAAGACAAACAGCGCCCAGCCGATGTCTGGTCAGCGCTGAAACCCCAGTGTCCACACTGGCAGGCCAATCTATTGGCCGAGTTGATCGAAGCCCTGCAACTGCAACCACACCTGGACAAACAACTGTTCATGCTCTCGACCGGCAGCAGACGCAAAGTGGCCCTGGCCGCACTGATGGCCAGTGGTGCACCCCTGACATGTCTGGACCAGCCCTTTGCGGCGCTGGACCGCGCCTCGATTCGGGTGGTTCGCGAGTTTTTGCATGACATGGCCGATCATCCCACCCGGGCCTGGGTGGTGGCAGATTACGAGGCTGACGCTGAGCTGCCCTGGGCCAGCCACATCACCCTGCCCTGAAGCGCAACAAAAACGCCACCCGCAGGTGGCGTTTTTGTTGGGGCCCAGGGTGCTCAGACGGGCTTGACGGCGTCCGGGTTACGCAAGCGGATGTGCAATTCGCGCAACTGTTTCTCGTCTACGGGCGACGGTGCTTGCGTGAGCAGACACTGGGCGCGCTGGGTTTTGGGGAAAGCGATCACGTCGCGGATGGACTCGGCCTTGGTCATCAACGTGATCAGGCGGTCCAGACCAAAAGCCAGGCCACCGTGCGGCGGTGCGCCGTACTGCAGTGCGTCAAGCAGGAAGCCAAACTTGAGCTGGGCGTCTTCGGCATTGATCTTCAGGGCCGAGAACACCTTGCTCTGCACTTCTGCGCGGTGAATACGCACCGAGCCGCCGCCCAGCTCCCAGCCGTTGAGCACCATGTCGTAGGCCTTGGCGATGCAGCGGCCCGGGTCGGTGTCCATGTAATCTTCGTGACCGTCCTTGGGTGCGGTGAAGGGGTGGTGCACGGCGTTCCAGCGGTCTTCGTCTTCGTCGTATTCGAACATCGGGAAGTCCACCACCCACAGCGGAGCCCAACGGTCTTCGAACAGGCCGGTCTTTTTGGCGAATTCGCTGTGGCCGATTTTCAGACGCAGCGCGCCAATGGCGTCATTGACCACCTTGGCTTTATCAGCGCCGAAGAACAGGATGTCGCCGTTTTGCGCACCCGTGCGCTTGAGGATTTCGGCAATCGCGGCGTCGTGGATGTTCTTGACAATGGGCGATTGCAGGCCGTCACGGCCCGCGGCCACGTCGTTGACCTTGATCCAGGCCAGACCCTTGGCACCGTAGATCTTGACGAACTCGGTGTAGCCATCGATCTCGCCACGGCTCATCTCGCTGCCGCCTGGCACGCGCAGGGCCACCACGCGGCCGCCCTTGGTGGTGGCGGGGGTGCTGAAGACTTTGAAGTCGACATCAGCCATGACTTCGGTCAGCTCGGTGAATTCGAGCTTGACGCGCAGATCCGGCTTGTCCGAGCCGAAGCGGAACATGGCCTCGCTGTAGGGCATGATGGGAAACTCGCCCAGGTCCACGCTCAGGGCCTTCTGGAAGACGTGCTTGATCATGCCCTGGAACATGGCGCGGATGTCTTCCTCGGTCAAAAACGAGGTTTCGATATCGATCTGGGTGAATTCGGGCTGGCGGTCGGCACGCAGGTCTTCGTCGCGGAAGCATTTGGTGATCTGGTAGTAGCGGTCGAAGCCCGCAACCATCAGAAGCTGCTTAAAGAGTTGGGGCGACTGCGGCAGGGCAAAGAACGAGCCTGCATGAACCCGGGACGGCACCAGATAATCTCGCGCGCCCTCGGGGGTGGACTTGGTGAGCATGGGGGTCTCGATGTCGACAAAGCCCTGCGCATCCAGGAAGCGACGCACGCCCATGGCCACCTTGTACCGAAGCCGCAGGTTGTGCTGCATCACCGGCCGGCGAAGGTCGAGCACCCGATGGGTGAGCCGTGTGGTCTCGGAGAGATGCTCATCATCGAGCTGGAAGGGTGGCGTGACAGACGGATTCAAAATCTCGAGCTCGCGGCAGAGCACCTCG
>JALRIL010000063.1 GCA_023255445.1 Limnohabitans sp.
GCAGTCATGCCTATGGGCAACAGGCTCTGGCCCTCGGTGCGCAGCTTGTGGGCAGCGCCCGCATCCACCGACACCGAGCCGCGCAACTGCAGGTGGTCGGCCATCCATTGCTTGCGCGCTTGCTGCTTGGCCGTTTGTGCCACTAACAAGGTCCCGATGTTTTCACCCTGCGCCACGCGCAACAAGGCATCAGGCGCCCACCCCCAAGCGATCAAAGTAGATGCCCCCGAACCCGCGGCACGCTTGGCCGCCAGGATTTTGGTCAGCATGCCCCCTTTTCCAATGCTTGATCCTGCACCGCCGGCCATCGCCTCCAAGGCCGGATCACCCGCACGCGCCTCGTGCACAAAGGTGGCATCGGGGTTCTTTCGCGGATCTGCGGTGTACAAGCCTTTCTGATCGGTCAGGATGACCAGCACATCGGCTTCCACGAGGTTGGCGACCAAGGCCCCCAAGGTATCGTTGTCGCCAAACTTGATCTCATCGTTGACTACCGTGTCGTTTTCGTTGATCACAGGCAGCACGCGGTGCTGCAGCAGCGTCAACAAGGTTGAGCGGGCATTGAGGTAGCGCTCACGATCGGCCAGGTCGGCATGGGTGAGCAGGACCTGCGCACTGCCCAGACCGTTGGCGCGTAGCTGGGTTTCGTACATCTGCGCCAGGCCCATCTGACCCACGGCTGCGGCCGCCTGCAAAGCGGGCACTTCGCTGGGGCGGGTCGTCCAGCCCAGACGCTTCATGCCCTCTGCAATGGCGCCACTGGAGACCATGATCACTTCCTTGCCCGCCTGCGCCAGCAGCGCCATCTGACGACACCACTCCCCAATGGCGGCCTCGTCCAGACCTCGACCCTCATTGGTCACCAGGCTGGACCCCACTTTGACCACGATGCGACGCGCATCGCGCAATACGGATGAGAGTTGTGCGGTCATCGGTGTCTCGGCGCAGTGCTTGGGTGTTTATTCAGAAGCCAGGTCTGTGAAGCGAGGATCAATATCCACCTCGCCCTGTTCCTGAACCTGCTGGGTGTGGATGTGCTTGTAGATTTCGCGGATCAGGCCTTCACAACCTTCGCGGGTCAAAGCAGAAATTTCGAACACTGGCCCTTTGTAGCGCATGCGTTTGACAAAATCCTTGACGCGCGCCTCTCGCGCCTCTACGGGCACCATGTCCAGTTTGTTGAGCACCAACCAGCGCGGCTTGTTGTAGAGAGCAGGATCGTATTTTTTGAGCTCGGCTGCAATGGCTTTTGCCTGCGCCACCGGATCCACACTCTCGTCAAAAGGCGCAATATCGACCACATGCAGGAGCAAGCGGGTACGCTGCAAATGGCGCAGGAACTGGTGACCCAGGCCTGCGCCTTCCGAGGCGCCCTCGATCAGGCCCGGCACATCGGCCACCACAAAGCTCTGCTCGGGACCCACGCGGACCACACCCAGATTGGGGTGCAAGGTGGTGAAGGGGTAATCGGCAATTTTGGGGCGGGCGTTCGACACGGCCGCGATGAAGGTGGATTTGCCAGCGTTGGGCATGCCCAGCAGCCCCACATCGGCCAGCACCTTCAGCTCCAGCTTGAGCTCTTTCTTTTCACCGAGCCAGCCGGGTGTTTTTTGGCGCGGGGCGCGGTTGATCGCACTTTTGAAGCGCATGTTGCCAAAACCACCATCACCGCCCTTGGCGATCATGATGGTTTCACCCGGCACAAGCAATTCATAAAGCACTTCGCCTGTTTCGGCGTCAGTGATGATGGTGCCCACGGGCATTTTCAAGGTGACATCGTCACCGGCGGCGCCAAACATGTCAG
>JALRIL010000096.1 GCA_023255445.1 Limnohabitans sp.
GGCAACCGCCGTTTCCAGATCCTCGAAAGCCAGTTGGCGCTCATCTGGGGGAAGCTGCTCGGACCGCTTGCCATAAAGCGCATGGCGCAACTCGGCGATCAGGTAATCCTGTCGTTCGGTCTGCGCCTCAAGCCCTGCGCGCTTTGTCTGCCCAAGTCTGGGTGACCGAGATCGACCCGATCAACGCCCTGCAAGCCGCGATGGAAGGCTACAAGGTGGTGACCATGGAGTGGGCTGCCGACAAAGCCGACATTTTCGTGACGACCACCGGCAACAAGGATGTGATCACCTATGAACACATGGCGGCCATGAAAGACCAGGCCATCGTCTGCAACATTGGTCACTTCGACAACGAGATCCAGGTCGCCAAGCTCGAAGAAAAGTGCAAATGGGAAGAGGTCAAGCCCCAGGTGGACCATGTCATCTTCCCGGATGGCAAACGCATCATCCTGCTGGCCAAGGGTCGTCTGGTGAACCTGGGCTGCGGCACGGGTCACCCCAGCTTTGTGATGTCGTCTTCGTTCGCGAACCAGACGATTGCGCAAATCGAGCTGTTCTGTCACCCCGAAGGCTATGACGTGGGCAAGGTCTATGTGCTGCCTAAGCACCTGGACGAGAAGGTGGCGCGCCTGCACCTCAAGAAAGTCGGCGCCATGCTGACCGAGTTGAGTGACGAGCAGGCTGCCTACATTGGCGTGCCCAAGCAGGGGCCCTACAAGCCCGACACCTATCGTTACTGATCGTGCGTGCAGACCAGCTGCTCGTTGAACATGGCTTGGCCTCCTCGCGTTCGCAGGCCCAGCGGCTGATCGCTGCTGGGGTCCAATGGCGTGTGGGCGCCAGTGCGTTCAAGCGCGTGGCCAAAAATGGCGACGAGGTGCCCGAAGGTGCCGAGCTGGTGTTGCTCGATGCTGCCGAAGCGCGTTATGTCTCGCGCGGCGGCCTCAAGCTCGAAGGCGCCTTACAGTCTGCGGGCTGGCTGGTCGCTGGCTGGCGTTGTCTGGACGTGGGCCAGAGCACAGGCGGCTTCACCGACTGTTTGTTGCAACATGGTGCGGTGCAGGTGGTGGGGCTGGATGTGGGGCATGGCCAGTTGCACGAGCGCCTGCGCAGTGATGCGCGGGTGGTCTGCATCGAAGGCCTCAATGCCCGCGAGCTGCAGGCAGGGGATGCGCGCATCCCGCATGCTGCAGCCGGTTTCGATCTGGCGGTGGGCGATGTGTCGTTCATTTCACTCACGCTGGTGTTGCCGGGGGTGGTGGCTTTGCTCAAACCCGGTGGACGCTTGCTGATGCTGGTCAAGCCACAGTTCGAGCTACAGCCGGGCCAAGTGGGTAAAGGCGGTATCGTGCGCGATGTCTCGCTGTACGCACTGGTGGAAAGCCGATTGCGCGAAGCGTGTGCCTCGTTGGGGCTGCAGGTGCAGGCCTGGCGTGACAGCCCAATTGCGGGCGGTGACGGTAATCGAGAATTTTTTGTGCAGGCTGTCAAACCTGCGTGATGTGAGAATAACTAGGAACAGCACCATGAAGCTGCCTGTGAGCTTTGAATTTTTCCCGCCCAAGACGCCCGAAGGCGCAGACAAGCTGCGCGCTGTGCGCCAGCAACTGTACGCACTCAAGCCTGAGTTCTGTTCGGTGACGTACGGTGCGGGTGGCTCCACCCAGGAGGGCACCTTTGCCACCGTGAACGAGATCATTGCCGAAGGCGTGGCCGCGGCCTCGCACTTCTCGTGCATTGGTGCCACCAAGGACTCGGTGCGCAGCCAGCTGGTCACGCTCAAGGGCATGGGCGTCAAACGCCTGGTGGCTCTACGGGGCGACCTGCCCAGCGGGTATGGTGCAGGCGGCGAGTTCCACTATGCCAGCGATCTGGTGGCCTTCATCCGCGCCGAAACAGGTGACGACTTTGCCATCGAAGTGGCGGCCTACCCCGAAGTGCACCCGCAGGCCAAGTCCCCCGAAGCCGATCTGCAGGCCTTCGCCACCAAGGTCAAGGCGGGCGCCAACTCGTCCATCACCCAATACTTCTACAACAGTGATGCCTACTTCCGTTTCGTGGACGACGCGCACAAGCTGGGTGTGGATGTTCCGGTGGTGCCGGGCATCATGCCGATCACCAGTTCATCGCAGTTGCTGCGTTTTTCGGATGCCTGCGGTGCCGAGATTCCGCGCTGGATCCGCTTGCGCCTGCAGGCCTATGGTGACGATGTGGCATCCATCAAGGCCTTTGGGCTGGAGGTGGTGAGCGGCCTGTGTGAGCGACTGATTGCGGGTGGTGCGCCCTCGCTGCACTTCTACACCATGAACCAGAGTGCGGCGACTTCGGCGCTGGTGCAGCGCCTGGCCTGATGCCGCACTGAGGGTGGTCAACGTTCGTCGAAACTGACCACCACACGGTCGCTGGTGGGTCGGGCCTGGCAGGACAGCACAAAGCCGGCATCGACCTCGGGCTTTTCGAGGGTGAAGTTCTTGTCCATTTCGGTGCTGCCCTCCATCACCTTGCAGCGGCAGGTGCAGCACACGCCGCCTTTGCACGAGTAGGGCAGGTCCAGACCCAGGGCCAGAGCGATGTCCAGAATCTTCTCGTTCTTGTTCATTGGCATGTCGTAAGGCTTGCCGTCGAGCACTACAGTCAGCTGCACTTCACCGCCGTCGCGCGTGGCTTTGTGGCCCAGCAAGGCTTTGGCTTTTTGTTCGGGGCTCAGGGCTTCGAGCGTGGGCGAGGTAAAGCGTTCGGTGCGTATGCGGTCGGCCTTGACGCCGGCATCGAGCAGCGTTTTTTCGGTTTCTTCGATCATGGCCTCGGGGCCACAGATGAAGACCTCGTCCATGCTGCCCACAGGCAGGAAAGCATCGATGATGGCGCGTACCTTGGCCGCGTCAATGCGGCCTTCGAGCAAAGGCACTTCCTGGGCTTGGCGCGAGAGGATGTGGATCAGGGTCAGGCGTGAGGGGTAGCGGTCCTTGAGGTCCTGCAGCGCCTCGTTGAACATCACGCTGTCCATGCGGCGGTTGCCATAAACCAAGGTGAATTTGGATTCGGGTTGTTCTTCTAAGGTGCTGGCCAAGATGGACAAAATGGGGGTGATGCCAGAGCCTGCTGCAAAGCCTACGCGGTGAATGGCGCGTGGACGCTGCACAATGAAGCGCCCATCGGCAGGCATGACTCTGAGTACATCTCCCACCTTCAGTTGCGTGGCGGCCCAGTTAGAAAACACGCCGCCTTGGACGGGGCGAATGCCAACTTCTAAAGTGCCGTTGCGTGCGTATGAATTTTGTGATGAGCTGATGGAGTAGCTGCGGCGCACATCGTTGCCATCAATGGTAGCGCGCAAGGTTAAGAACTGGCCAGCTTTGAAATTGAAGCCACTGCGCAATGCATCAGGCACTTGCAATGTGATGGCCACCGCGCCTGCTGCTTCGGGTGTGATGTTTGAAACGGGCAGATCGTGAAATTTGAAAGCGGTCATGGTGAATCAATACGGTTTG
>JALRIL010000030.1 GCA_023255445.1 Limnohabitans sp.
GTGAGATCGAGCGGAAATCGCCTCGTTTCTGTACACTCTTCCAGGCGATATTGTTCGAATAGGGGGTTGGTGGGTTTCCCACTTAGATGCTTTCAGCGGTTATCCCGTCCATATTTAGCTACCCAACACTGCGGCTGGCGCCACAATTGGTCCACCAGTGATATGTTCATCCCGGTCCTCTCGTACTAGGGACAAATCCTCTCAATTCTTCTACACCCATGGCAGATAGGGACCGAACTGTCTCACGACGTTCTGAACCCAGCTCACGTGCGGACAACTCGACCATCGCACCGTCGATCGTTGCGACGCGGCCTTGTTGGTCGTACACCAACGGGCCAGACGCCGACACCCTGGTGGTCTATGCCAAGACCGAGCCCGAGCTGGGTGCGCGCGGCGTCACCGCTTTCTTGATCGAAAAAGGCATGAAGGGCTTTTCCATTGCGCAAAAGCTCGACAAGCTGGGCATGCGCGGCAGCCATACGGGCGAGCTGGTGTTCCAGGACGTCGAGGTGCCTGAAGAAAACATTCTGGGCGGCCTGAACAACGGCGCCAAGGTGCTGATGAGTGGCCTGGACTATGAACGCGCGGTGCTCACTGGCGGCCCGCTGGGCATCATGCAGGCCGTCATGGACAACGTGATCCCCTACATCCATGACCGCAAGCAGTTTGGGCAGAGCATTGGCGAGTTCCAGCTGATCCAGGGCAAGGTGGCCGACATGTACACCGTGCTGCAGGCGGCGCGCAGCTTTGCCTACACCGTGGCCAAAAATCTGGACATGCTGGGCACCGAGCATGTGCGCCAGGTACGCAAGGATTGCGCTTCGGTCATTCTGTGGACGGCTGAGAAAGCCACCTGGATGGCCGGTGAAGGCGTGCAGATCTACGGCGGCAATGGCTACATCAACGAATACCCGCTGGGCCGCCTGTGGCGCGATGCCAAGCTCTACGAAATTGGCGCCGGCACCAGTGAGATCCGCCGCATGCTGATCGGCCGCGAGCTGTTTGCCGAAACCTGCTGAAAGAATGAAACCCAGCCGTACCTGACGGGCCTCGGCAATGGGTAACATCGGCGCATGACCACACCACTGCAAGACCTTATTGATGCCAACCGGCGCTGGGCTGTCCAGACAGAGCGAGAACGCCCTGGATTTTTTACTCAGCTGGCGCAACAGCAAAATCCCAAATACCTCTGGATTGGCTGTTCCGACAGTCGGGTACCTGCCAACCAGATCACTGGGCTGGATCCAGGTGAAGTGTTTGTCCATCGCAACATCGCCAACGTGGTGGTGCACTCCGACCTGAATGCCCTGTCGGTGATCCAGTTCGCCGTCGATTACTTGAAGGTTGAGCACATTCTGGTGGTGGGGCATTACGGCT
Source organism: Limnohabitans sp. (assembly GCA_023255445.1). Lineage (GTDB taxonomy): Bacteria > Pseudomonadota > Gammaproteobacteria > Burkholderiales > Burkholderiaceae_C > Limnohabitans_A. The sequence continues at coordinate 1,378 of JALRIL010000030.1, forward strand.
GCGGTGGCGTGCTCGCCACTTTGCGGGGTGCACGTGTGGGCCTTGCAGACAACTGGCTGCGGCATGTGCACGACGTCAAGATGCGCCACCGCAAGCGTCTCGATCACTTGCCGGTGCTCGAGCAGGAAGATGCGCTGTGCGAAATGAACGTGATTGAACAAGTCGGCAATGTTGCTTTGACCAACGTGATCCAGGATGCATGGGCTCGCGGTCAGAAAGTTTCGGTGCACGGCTGGTGTTATGGCCTCAAGGATGGTCTGGTCAAAGACCTGGGGGTGAGCATGAGTCACCCCGCAGAGGTCATGACGGTGTTTCGCAATGCCCTCAAGCGCTATCCGCGCGGAGGCATGCTCTCGGCTGCGTGACCCATGTGGTGACGTGGCCATTGTTTGACAGTTGATTGGAGATTTGCCATGTCCGACCCCATCGTCATCGTCAGCGCTGCCCGCACCCCCATGGGCAGCTTTCAGGGCGATTTTTCTTCGCTGGCCGCCCATGATCTGGGCGGTGTCGCCATCCAGGCCGCCGTGGAGCGTGCCGGCATCAATCCCGAGCTCGTCACCGAAGTGCTGTTTGGCAACTGCCTGATGGCGGGCCAGGGACAGGCCCCCGCGCGCCAGGCGGCTTTCAAGGGGGGGCTGCCCAAGAGCGCAGGCGCCGTCACCCTGTCCAAAATGTGCGGTTCGGGCATGCGCGCCGCCATGTTCGCGCACGACATGCTGGTGGCTGGCACCCACGATGTGCTGGTGGCCGGTGGCATGGAGAGCATGACCAACGCGCCCTACCTGATGCTCAAGGGCCGAGGCGGTTACCGCATCGGCCACGATCGCCTGTTCGACCACATGATGCTCGATGGCCTGGAAGACGCCTACCAGGCGGGCCGCAGCATGGGCACTTTTGGCGAAGACTGCGCTGCCAAATACCACTTCACACGCGAGCAGCAGGACGCTTTTGCCATGGCCAGCGTACAGCGTGCACAAAACGCGATCCGGAACGGTGGCTTTGCCAAAGAGATTGCGCCTGTGACCGTCAAGACCCGCGCCGGTGAGCTGCTGGTGGCCACCGACGAAGGTCCGGGCAAGATCAAGATCGACAAGATTCCCACGCTTAAGCCCGCCTTCAAGAAGGACGGCACCATCACCGCCGCGGCCAGTTCGTCCATCAACGATGGCGCCGCCGCCATGGTGTTGATGCGCCAAAGCACTGCTGCCAAACTGGGCTGCAAACCGCTGGCCCGTATCGTCAGCCATGCCACCCATGCGCAGGAGCCCGAGTGGTTCGCCACTGCTCCCGTCGGTGCCTCGCAAAAGGCGTTGGACAAGGCGGGCTGGAAGGTCGAAGACGTGGATCTGTGGGAAATCAACGAGGCATTCGCCGTGGTGCCCATGGCATTGATGCACGAACTCAAGGTGCCGCACGACAAGGTCAACGTCAACGGTGGCGCCTGCGCCTTGGGGCATCCCATCGGCGCGTCCGGAGCCCGCATCATGGTCACCCTGATCCATGCTCTGCAGGCTCGTGGGCTGAAAAAAGGCCTGGCCACGCTGTGCATTGGCGGCGGTGAAGGTACGGCCGTCGCGCTCGAACTGGTTTGAGGAACACGCCATGCTGTTGACCTCCGATCAGGAAATGATCCGTGAAGCTGTGCGTGACTTTGCCCGGCAGGAGCTGTGGCCCCATGCGGGCGAGTGGGACAAAAACCATCACTTCCCGAAAGATGCCCACAAGGGGCTGGCTGCACTCGGTGCCTATGGCATCTGCGTGCCCGAGTCGCTCGGTGGCGCGGGTCTGGACTACCTGACGCTGGCGTTGGTGCTCGAAGAAATTGCGGCCGGCGATGGCGGTGTGAGCACCACCATCAGCGTGACCAACTGCCCGGTCAACGCCATCCTCATGATGTACGGCAACGAGGCGCAAAAAAAGCAGTGGCTCACGCCATTGGCCCAAGGCGAATTGTTGGGCGCGTTTTGCCTGACCGAGCCGCATGTGGGCTCAGACGCTTCGTCGTTGCGCACCACCGCCGTGAAAGAAGGCAACGAATACGTCATCAACGGCGTCAAGCAGTTCATCACCAGTGGCAAATACGGCGATGTGGCCATTGTGATCGCGGTGACCGACAAGGGCGCGGGCAAGAAAGGCATGAGCGCGTTTTTGGTGCCCACCAGCGCACCAGGATATGTGATCGCGCGTCTGGAAGATAAGCTGGGCCAGCATTCCAGCGACACGGCGCAAATCAACTTTGACAACTGCCGTATCCCGGCCGAGAACTTGATTGGTCACGAGGGCGAGGGCTACAAGATCGCCCTGTCAGCGCTGGAAGGCGGGCGGATCGGCATTGCAGCGCAGAGCGTGGGCATGGCTCGTAGCGCGCTTGAAGTCGCCATCGACTACGCCAAGCAGCGCGAGAGTTTCGGCACGGCTATCTTCAACCACCAGGCGGTGGGCTTCAGGTTGGCCGAATGTGCCACGCAGCTCGAAGCCGCCCGTCAGCTGATTTGGCACGCCGCCAGCCTGCGCGATGCGGGTCGCCCCTGCTTGAAAGAAGCCGCCATGGCCAAGCTGTTTGCCAGCGAGGTGGCCGAAAAAGTCTGCTCCGCCGCTATCCAGACGCTGGGCGGCTACGGCTATGTGAGTGACTTCCCGGTCGAACGCATTTACCGCGATGTGCGTGTGTGCCAGATCTACGAAGGCACCAGCGACGTGCAGAAAATCATCATTCAGCGGGGTCTGTGACCCACAAGGAGACAAACATGGCGATTACCCGTGGATTCAGAGTGTTGGTCGATGAGGCCATGGCGCAGGTCACCACGCTCAGCGTGGAGCAAGTGCGCCAGCAACAAGCCGACCCGAATGTGCAAATCGTGGACATTCGCGACCCGCGCGAACTCGAACGCGATGGCACAGTGCCCGGTGCCTTGCTGGCGCCCCGTGGCATGCTCGAATTCTGGGTGGATCCCGAGTCGCCGTATTACAAACCCGTCTTTGGTGATGAGCGCAAAACCTTTGTCCTGTTTTGCGGTGCGGGCTGGCGCAGCGCGCTGGCCACCAAAACCCTGATGGACATGGGCATGACCAACGTCGCCCACATTGAAGGTGGATTCGCGGCCTGGAAACAGTCCGGTTCTCCTGTCGTGTCTCTGGAGCAGCACAAAGCCGAGAGCGCAAGCCGCAAGGCTGGCTGATGGCGCAGGCCTGCCCGTGTGGTCGCACCCACCTCAAAGGTGAGCCACTACCCCTGCAACGTTGCTGTGCCTTGTTTCACGCTGGCGAGCCCGCGCCGGATGCTGAGCATCTGATGCGCTCGCGCTACAGCGCGTTTGTGGTGGGCAACGTTTCCTATCTCTTGGACACCTGGCACGCGAGCACGCGGCCGGCCACACTCGTGTTGGAGGCTGGGGCCCGTTGGCTGGGGCTTGAGATCAAAAGCCACCGCATGACGGGGCCAGACTCGGCCGAGGTGGAGTTCGTGGCGCGCTTTCGTGCCGCCGGGCGCGCGGTGCGCCAACATGAGCTCAGTCGCTTTGTGCGCGAGGCGGGACGTTGGTATTACGTGGACGGGGATGTGCGCTGAGCCCCGTATCATTCAAACATGAATTTCCAGGCCGTTTTATTTGATTGCGATGGCGTTTTGGTCGACAGCGAAGCCATCACCTGTGGTGTGTTGCGCGACATGTTTGAGGAGCAGGGTTGGTGCATGACGCTGGCTGAGTGCATGCAGCGCTTTGTGGGTCACACCGTCAAAAGTCGTCGCGAGCTGATCGAGGCCAACACGGGTATGCCGTTGACGGATGAATGGTTGCAGCAGTTTTTTGAGCGACGTAACGAGCGTTTGGATGCGCAGATCACGGCCATTGACGGCATCCACGATGCGGTGGCGCACCTGCATGATCAGTGCAGAGGCCGCATTGCGGTGGCCTCCGGTGCCGACCGCTTTAAGGTCGAGATGATGCTGCGCAAGGTCGGCTTGCACGACTTTTTTGCAGGCCGCATTTTCAGCGGACATGAGATGCCGCGCAGCAAGCCCCACCCGGACGTTTACCTGGCTGCTGCGGCGCACTTGCAGGTGGTGCCGGCCCGCTGCCTGGTGGTCGAAGACACCACGGTGGGCATCACCGCCGGCGTAGCCGCAGGGGCCACGGTCTGGGCCTATGCGCCAGCCGGAGCAGATGTGAAGGCCCTGCAGCAGGCCGGGGCCAGCCGGTTGCTGGACCACATGCGTCAGCTGCGCTGGCCGGTATGAGCGACGAGGCCTGCCCGCTGCCACCCCGCAGGCGCTTGCCCGTGGGCATCTGGGTGCTAGGCGGGGTGAGCTTGCTGATGGACATTTCCTCCGAGATGATCCACAGCCTGCTGCCGCTGTTCATGGTCAGCACGCTGGGCGCGAGTGCACTCATGGTCGGGCTGGTTGAAGGCGTGGCGGAGTCAACCGCCCTGATCGTCAAGGTGTTTTCGGGGGCGTTGAGCGACTATTTGGGCAAGCGCAAGGCGCTGGCGGTATTGGGTTATGCGCTGGGCGCATTGACCAAGCCGTTTTTTGCGATGGCTTCGTCCATCGGATGGGTCATGGGGGCGCGTTTTGCCGACCGCATCGGCAAAGGCATCCGCGGTGCACCACGCGACGCCCTGGTCGCCGACATCGCCGCGCCCGAGACGCGCGGTGCCGCCTTCGGCTTGCGTCAATCGCTCGACACCGTGGGGGCTGTTCTGGGGCCGCTTCTTGCCGTTGGTCTGATGTTGGTGTGGGCCAACGATTTCCGGGCGGTGTTTTGGGTGGCTGTGGTCCCCGGCATGCTGGCGGTGGTGTTGCTTGTGTGGGGTGTGAGTGAGCCTGTGCAGCCGCAGACCCAACGCATACGAAACCCGATCCGTTGCGATGAGTTGCGGCGGCTGGGCGCCAGCTATGGCTGGGTGGTGGCTGTGGGCGCCGTCTTCGCGTTGGCCAGGTTCAGCGAGGCGTTTCTGGTGCTGCGCGCCGAGCAAACTGGCATGGCTCTGGCTTGGGTCCCGCTGGTGATGGTGGCCATGAACCTGGTGTATGCCGCCTGTGCCTACCCGTTTGGCTGGCTCTCCGACCGCATGAGCCACCGGCATCTGCTGGCTTGTGGGCTGGGTGTGCTGATTGCGGCCGATGTGGTGCTGGCTTCTGGCCGCGACGGGGTGCATCTGCTAGTAGGTGTGGCTTTGTGGGGCGTACACATGGGTATGACCCAAGGCTTATTGGCCACCATGGTGGCCAACACCGCCCCGACTGACTTGCGTGGGACAGCCTACGGGGTTTTCAACCTGGTCAGCGGTTTGGCCATGCTTGTGGCCAGTGGCCTGGCCGGTTGGCTCTGGGACCGTTGGGGGGCAGAGTTCACCTTTCTCGCTGGCGCCGGATTTTGTGTGGTGGCCTTGCTGTTGGTGATGCGCATTCGCTCCTGAGGCGCCTCATCGGCTGCGCCGCAGAACGTCGGGCGTCTGACCCGTCCACGCCTTGAAGGCACGGATGAAACTCTTTTCGCTCCGAAAGCCCGCCTCATCGGCCACCTGCTTGATCGGACGCTGGGTACGCAGCAATAGATCTACCGCTTTGTCGCGTCGCACGCTGTCCTTGAGTTGCTGCAGACTGGCGCCTTCTTCCTTGAGTTGTCGGTGTAGCGTCCGGGTTGACAGGTTCAGACGCTCGGCCAGGTCTTTGGCGTTGCGGCTGTGGCCGGGTTCATCGGCCAGCACCTGGCGGACTTTTTCTACCAACAGCCGGTCGCGCCGATAAGGCCGAACCGTGAGCAGCAGGGCTCGCTGCAGCATGCGCTGCAGAGCGGCTTCGTCGCGCCGGATGGGCAGGTGAAGGTAGCCCGCATCAAACTGCAGGCTGTGCACCGGGGCGTTGAACGTGGTCGGTCCGTCAAACAGCACGCGGTAGCTGTCAGCATGCTGCGGTGGCGCAAAACGCAGTGTGGTGCGCACCAGCGGGATGCGTGAGTCGGTCAGCCAGCAGGCCACGCCCAACGCATTGCGCAGCACCGATACGACGCAGAACTCGCGCAACTCACCCAGGTCGCGGTGTTCGGTGAGCGTCAGATGAGCGAGGCCGTCTTGTGTGTGCAGCGTCACCGCGATGTCATCGGTCAGCAAGCCGTGGTGACGGCCCCAACGCTGCAGGGCCACCGCCAGATTCGGCGCGCTCAGCGAGGCGCGCACCAGCATGCCGTAGCTGCCCCAGGGCAGCCGACGGCTGAACCAGCCCAGCGCTTCGTCATTGAGCTCGCGCATGGCGGCGGCCGACATCCATTCCATTTGCAGGGCGGTGACCCGGGATTCGGAACTGGCCAGCTGGGCTGGCGCGATTTGTGCCGCTTCAAGGGCCTTCGTAGGGTCCATACCACGCTGTTCATAAGCCTTGACCATAGCCTGAATGAAGGCTATGGGGGTTTCTGCGCGGGCAGTGGTTTGGGGAGCAGACATGGTGGGGATATTTTGGCAGAATTTGCAACCTTACTGTCAGCCCTTGGTCGCGCTGTCGGGGCTACGCTTGCGGGTATTGACTGTCCAGCGTTTCAAGGACCCTGCCATGCCTGTCTTGCAAACCCAACTCAACGCCCGCTCGGCCGACTTTGTACACAACGCGGCTGCCATGCAGTCCTTGGTCGACGATTTGCGTGTCCACCTCGAGCGTGTGGCGCAAGGTGGCGGCGAAGCCGCGCGAGCCAAACACACCGCCCGTGGCAAGCTGTTGCCCCGCGACCGGGTCATGAGCTTGCTCGATCCGGGCACGCCTTTTCTGGAATTGGCGCCGCTGGCGGCCCTGAACATGTACGACAACGCCGCGCCTTGTGCTGGAGTGATCGCGGGCATTGGCCGCGTCAACGGCGTGGACTGCATGATCGTCTGCAACGACGCCACGGTGAAGGGCGGCACCTACTACCCGATGACGGTGAAGAAGCACCTGCGTGCTCAGGAAATCGCGCAGCAAAACCGCCTGCCCTGCATTTATCTGGTCGACTCGGGCGGTGCCAACCTGCCCAACCAGGACGAGGTCTTCCCCGACCGCGACCACTTTGGCCGCATCTTCTTCAACCAGGCCAACATGAGCGCACTGGGCATCGCACAGATCGCCGTGGTCATGGGCTCGTGCACGGCCGGTGGCGCCTATGTGCCTGCCATGAGCGACGAGACCATCATCGTGAAGAACCAGGGCACGATCTTTCTGGGTGGCCCACCCTTGGTGAAGGCGGCTACTGGCGAGGTGGTCAGTGCCGAAGACCTGGGCGGTGGCGATGTGCACACCCGCCTGTCGGGCGTGGCCGACCACCTGGCGCAAAACGACCTGCATGCGCTGGCGCTGGCTCGCAACGCGGTCAAGAACCTGAATGCGCTCAAGGCGCCCAACATCGCCACGCATGCGCCCGTGCCACCCAAATACGATGCCAAAGAGCTGTACGGCGTGATTCCTACTGACACGCGCAAGCCTTTCGATGTGCGCGAAATCATCGCCCGCATCGTCGACGGTTCCGAGTTCGACGAATTTAAATCGCGCTTTGGCACCACCTTGGTCTGCGGCTTTGCCCGCATCGAAGGCATGCCGGTGGGCATCATCGCCAACAACGGCATCCTGTTCAGCGAATCGGCCTTGAAGGGCGCGCACTTCATTGAACTCTGCTGCCAGCGCAAGACGCCGCTGGTGTTCCTGCAGAACATCACCGGCTTCATGGTCGGGCGCAAGTACGAAAACGAAGGCATCGCCCGCAACGGGGCGAAGATGGTCACGGCCGTGGCCACCGCTGCAGTGCCCAAGTTCACCATCATCATCGGCGGCAGCTTTGGCGCCGGCAACTACGGCATGTGCGGCCGTGCCTACAGCCCCCGATTTTTGTGGATGTGGCCCAACGCCCGCATCTCCGTCATGGGCGGTGAGCAGGCGGCCAGCGTCTTGGCTACCGTCAAGCGCGACGGCATCGAAGCCAAGGGCGGCCAGTGGAGCATGGAAGAAGAGGAAGCCTTCAAGGCCCCGATTAAGCAGCAATACGAAGACCAGGGCCATCCTTATTACGCCACTGCCCGCATCTGGGACGACGGCATCATCGACCCGGCCGACACGCGTCGTGTGCTGGCGTTGGGGTTGAGTGCCTCGCTCAATGCACCGATTCCTGAAACCAAATTCGGCTTGTTCCGGATGTAAAGGCAAAGCCATGTACCAGACCCTCGAAATCGAACGTAACGGCCGTGTGGCCACCGTGTGGATGAACCGCCCGGATGTGCACAACGCCTTTGACGAAATCTTGATCACCGAACTGACGGCCGCCTGCGAAGCGCTCGATGCCGACGCGACTGTGCGCGTGGTGGTGTTGGCCGGGCGTGGCAAGAGTTTTTCGGCTGGCGCCGATTTGAACTGGATGAAACGCGCCGCACAAAACGGTGTGGAAGACAATCTGCGCGATGCCCGCGCCTTGGCCCGCATGCTGCGCGTACTGGCCGAAATGAAAAAGCCCACCATTGCCCGTGTGCAGGGGGCGGCGCTCGGCGGTGGGACGGGCCTGACGGCCGCTTGCGACATCGCAGTGGCCTCCACCAAGGCTGTGTTTGCCACCTCTGAAGTCAAGTTCGGCATCATCCCCTCGGCCATCAGCCCGTATGTGGTTCGGGCCATCGGCGCGCGACAGAGTTATCGCTACTTTCAGTCGGCCGAGCGCATCGACGCCGTTCGTGCCCGCGAGCTCGGTCTGGTACATGAAGCGGTGGAGCCTGAACAGCTGGATGCCAAGGTGCAGGAGATCGTCGATGCGCTCATTCAAGGGGGCCCCCTGTCGCAGGCCGCGGCCAAGGACCTGATCCGCGCGGTGGACAACCAACCGATCAACGATGCTGTGGTCGAAGACACCGCCCAGCGCATCGCGCAGCTGCGGGCCACCCCTGAAGCCCAGGATGGCCTCTCGGCCTTTCTGGACAAGCGTCAACCGGGCTGGCTGGCCTGAAGTCAGGAGAGGCGCATGTTCAAGAAAATTCTGATTGCCAATCGGGGTGAAATCGCCTGCCGGGTTGCCGCCACCGCGCTCCGCATGGGCGTGAAGACCGTAGCTGTTTATTCCGATGCCGATGCGGACGCTAAACATGTACAGGCCTGCGATGAAGCTGTGCATGTGGGCGGCTCGGCACCCAAGGACAGCTACCTGCAGTGGCAGCGCATCATCGACGCGGCCAAGGCCACGGGTGCTGAGGCGATCCACCCGGGCTATGGTTTCCTGAGCGAGAACGAGGCCTTTGCCAACGCCTGTGCACAGGCCGGTCTGGTCTTCATCGGCCCGCCCGCGTCCGCGATTCTGGCCATGGGCCTGAAGGCCGAGTCCAAGCAGCTGATGGAAAAAGCCGGCGTGCCGCTGGTGCCCGGCTACCACGGCAGCAACCAGGATCCGGCCCTGCTGCAGGCCGAGGCCGACCGCATCGGCTATCCGGTCTTGATCAAGGCCAGTGCCGGTGGCGGTGGCAAGGGCATGCGCGCAGTCGAGAAATCGGCCGATTTCATGGCCGCGCTCGAGTCATGCAAGCGCGAGGCGATCAACAGCTTCGGCAGCGACGCGGTGCTGATCGAGAAATACGTGCAGCGCCCGCGCCACATCGAGATCCAGGTGTTTGGTGACACGCAGGGCAACTGCGTGTACCTGTTTGAGCGCGACTGCTCGGTGCAGCGGCGCCACCAGAAGGTGCTCGAAGAGGCGCCGGCCCCCGGCATGACGCCCGAGCTGCGCCAGCAGATGGGGCTGGCCGCCGTGGCTGCCGCCAAGGCCGTCCATTACGTGGGCGCCGGCACCGTGGAGTTCATCGTCGAGCAGGCCGCGTATGACCAGCCCGAGTCCATGCGCTTTTATTTCATGGAAATGAACACGCGCCTGCAGGTCGAGCACCCGGTGACCGAGGCCATCACCGGCCTCGACCTGGTGGAGTGGCAGCTGCGCGTGGCCAGCGGCGAGCCGCTGCCGCTGGCGCAAGAAGACATCCGCATGCACGGCCATGCGATCGAGGCGCGCATCTGCGCCGAGAACCCGGATAACAACTTTTTGCCGGCTACCGGCACCTTGCAGATCTATCGCAAGCCGCAAGCCGTGAGTTTTGAACGAGGCGTTGTGCGCTTTGACGACGGCGTGCGTGAAGGCGACACCATCAGCCCCTTCTACGACTCGATGGTGGCCAAGCTCATCGTGCACGGCGACACCCGCGAGCAGGCGTTGGCCAGGCTGGATGCTGCGCTGGCCCAGACGCATATCGTGGGCTTGAACACCAATGTGCAGTTTTTGCGCCATGTGGTGCGCAGCGACTCGTTTGCCCAAGCCAGACTGGACACCGCGCTGATCCAGCGCGAAGAAGCCATCTTGTTCTACCAGGACCCGGTGGGGCTGCAGGCCGCGGCAGCTGCCGTGGTGGCCGACACCCTGCAGGTCGAGCAATCCCTGGGAGGGGCAGATCCGTTCAGTCATCGCGATGGATTCCAGTCACATGGCGTCACGCAGCGCCGCTTGACCCTGATGCAGGGCGAGCAAAGCTTGACCGCCTTGCTGGTCTATGGCCGTGCAGGCTGGTGCTTGCAGGTTGGTGACGGCGAACTCTTGCCATTGCAGTTCAGTGTGCATGGCGATGGCTTATGGGTGCATCACGCCGAACGGCTGCACAGCACCGTGTATTGGCAAGGCGAGGTGGCGCATGTGTTCACGCCACGCGGCGCCACGCGCATCAGCCTGCTCGACCCGCTGGCCCACGCGGGTGAAGTGGCCGAGGAGGGTGGACGCCTCACGGCTCCGATGCCCGGCAAGGTCGTGTCGTTTGCGGTCAAGGTGGGCGACAAGGTCAAGGCCGGCCAACCACTGGCGGTGATGGAGGCCATGAAAATGGAGCACACACTGGCCGCGCCCCACGACGGCGAGGTGCTCGAGCTGTTGTACGCACCGGGCGATCAGCTGGCCGAAGGTGCAGAATTGCTTAAATTGTCCAGCTGAGCTTTGCCATGAACCTACCCTCCTTGGTGCGCCTGATTGATGTGGGGCCTCGCGATGGCCTGCAAAACGAGAAGCAGCCCGTGCCTGCCGACATCAAGATCGAGCTGGTGCATCGCCTGCAGGCTGCGGGCCTGAAGGAAATCGAAGTCACCAGTTATGTCAGCCCCAAGTGGGTGCCTCAGATGGCCGATAACCATGCCGTCATGTCGGGGGTGCAGCGACAAAGCGGCATCCGTTACTCGGTGCTCACGCCGAACCTTAAAGGGTACGAAGCGGCGGTGCTGGACAAGCCCGACGAGATCGTGGTGTTCGGTGCGGCCAGCGAGGCTTTCAGTCAGAAGAACATCAATTGCAGCATGGCCGAAAGCATCGAACGCTTCGCCCCTGTGGTCGAAGCTGCGCTTTCAGCGGGGATCGCTGTGCGCGGCGCCATGAGCTGCACTGTCGGTTGCCCTTACGAGGGCGATATAGAGCCCGATCGCGTGGCCTATCTGGCCGGTCTCATGAAAGACATAGGCGTGCAGCGTGTGGATGTGGCCGACACCATCGGAGTGGGCACGCCGCTCAAGGTTCAGCGAGCCATTGAGGCCACGCTGCAGCATTACGACGTGAACCACATCAGTGGCCACTTCCATGACACCTATGGTCAGGCGCTCTCGAACACCCTGGCGGCCTTGCAAATGGGAATTTGGAACTTTCAATCGTCTGTGGCGGGGCTGGGGGGGTGTCCTTACGCCAAAGGCGCCACCGGTAATGTGGCCACCGAAGATGTTGTCTTCATGCTGCAGGGCATGGGTATCGACACGGGCATTGACCTCGATGCACTGGTCGATGCGGGGCAGTTCATCAGTGCGCATCTGGGGCGCGCTCCGAACTCGCGGGTGGCCACGGCCATGCTCAACAAGCGAAAGGCCTGAAGACAATGTGCGGAGCCGAACTTCACAGCTTGCCCGAGGGTGTGCAGCGCGTGGCGCAGGCCTTGCAGCATGCGGGTCATGTCCACGCCCCCGTCATGCTCGACACCGCTGCCCGCACCGCCCAGGAGGCGGCCGATGGTCTGGGCGTGCAGCTGGGGCAGATTGCCAAAAGCGTGGTCTTCAAACGCAAGGTCGACGAGGTGGCCGTGTTGGTGGTGACCTCGGGGGATCGCCGTGTGGACGAGAAAAAAGTCTCGGCGCTGGTGGGTCAGGTGGGGCGAGCCGATGCCGATTTCGTCAAAACCCGCACTGGTTTCACCATTGGTGGCGTATCGCCTGTGGCGCACCTGAACCCGCCAGTCACCTTGCTGGATCAGGACTTGTGGCGTTTTGCTGAAATCTGGGCTGCCGCAGGCCATCCGCACGCGGTGTTCTGTTTGCAGCCCGATGACCTTAAACACCTGACCGGGGCACCGTTGGCCAATGTGGTGGAGTCGCCATGACACCAGCCGTCAAAGCCGTCACGTTCTACCTGGACTTCATTTCACCTTATGCCTGGCTGGCTTTTGCAGCCTTGCCCAGGGCGCTGGAGGGCGTGAATGTGCAAGTGCACTACAAGCCCGTGTTGTTTGCCGCCTTGCTCAAGCACCATGGCCAGCTTGGCCCCGCAGAAATTGCGGGCAAGCGCGACTGGACCTACCGTCAGGTGCAATGGCTGGCACGTCAACAGGGTTGCGAGTTGATGTTGCCAGCGACCCATCCCTTCAACCCGTTGGGCTTGTTGCGTTTGGCGATCGCGATCGATGCGCACGCAGGGCCGACTCGTCCAGTATGTGAACAGATTTTTCGGCATGCCTGGTGCAGCGGCGAAGATGCAGCCGACCCTGGGCGACTTGAGCAATTAACGCAGCGCCTAAGGCCACAGCGTGACCTCGCCAGCACGGAGGTCAAGCAGACTTTGCAGCGCTACACGCAGGAGGCAATTGATGCCGGCGTGTTTGGCGTGCCCACCTTTGTGGTGGATGACAAACTGTTCTGGGGGCAGGATGCCTTGCCCATGTTGCGCGCCTGTCTGCTGGGCGATCCTTGGATCGGTGGGGATGCATGGCAAGACGCTGCCAACGTGCCTGCAGGCGCTCAGCGCAAGCCCTGATGCGGCTTGACTGATGCGCCGGCCTCACAGCATGGCCAGGGGTGTTTGTGCGGCGTTTTCGTCGATGTCGATGCGGTCGATCAGGGTCTGCAAATCGTGATGCAGGCGCTCCAGGGTCTGCACATCCATTTCACTGAGCGCGCGTGGCAGTACCCCTTCGTAAGGTACGGAAATCCGCTTGAGAATTTTGAGGCCTTCGGGCAAAGCGTAAATTTCGACGGCGCGACGGTCTTTGGCTGATTTTTCCGTGTGAATCAGTCCCGACTTGATCATGGATCGCAGCAGGTTGCTGACGGTGGACTGGTGAATGTCCATCATCTCGGCCAGCCTGGAGACTCCGATACCCGGGTGTTGCTCGATCAAACTCAAGGCCCAGACGTTGGCGCCACCGATACCGGCCTGCTTTTCGAGGCGATGAAAGTGTCGTCGAACTGCATTGAACAGCATTCGAAACTGTCGCAGAACCTGGCCGTGGTGGATGGGCTCGTTGTCGGTTGGAGGGGTGTCAGAGCGGCTGCTCTTGCGAAGTGTCCTGCGGGCGGTGGTCACGATGTGTCGAAGCATTTCGAAGGAATGCACGTAGCATACGCGATCGACTGCAGGCGGACAAAAAAAAGGAAGGTGTGAACCTTCCTGAAAGCCTCATTCTGGCATTGAAATAGGCAAGTCGAATTGTATTTGAGGAAATGCATGCCCGTGCTGGTGATAACCCTTGGAGCTGGAAAAATTGTTAAAAACCCCTAAAACGAGTGTTTTAAGCAACACATGGAAGACCATGGGTAATGGGTGTGTACAAAATGAAGCTGCATGCGTGTCCAAATATGTCTGGTGTGCAAAGCCGGATGCGCGCACAGCACTGTGTCGTTCGTCTGCGACACGTCTACGCGCTGGAGGCTTGAACAGATGATCCCCAGCCGTCGTTTGCTTGAACGTTCGCGATCGGTCCTGCAAGTCCATCAGGCCGACGCACCTGTGCCTTCACCCTGTCTCGCCGTCTGCACGATGGATGCCTCCGCTGGTGTGTGCAAGGGGTGCTTTCGTACGCTGTCGGAAATTGCCGAATGGAGTCAGGCCGATGCTGCACGCAAGCGGCAGATCTGGCGTGACATTCAAGTCAGGTTGCTGTCGTCTTCTGGTGGCGTTTGAAGCTCGATTCTCGCTTCCCAGCGATTGACCAGTACGGCATACACCACGACCAGCAGCAGGAAGATCAGCAAGGCGCCTTGTGCCGAGATCCAGTAATGCAAGGGCCAGCCCGGCAGACTTTCGCTGAGCTCGCGCGCATAGAAGGTCGGCGCGAGAATGGTCAGCAGCCACAGGCACAGCAGAAGTGCCGTCAGCTTGCGAACGCGGATCTGAAATTGTTGTGGAGACATGTCGTCAAAATGGGTCTGTACGTTGAGCGTAGAAGGCCTATCGCTTCACCTGCCTAAGTGTTTTCCCTTGAAACAGTGGGAATTTTGAATGAATCAAATCCCTGTTCAGAAATCAGTAAGCTGACATGCACACAGTCCGCCTACCGATACGGAACATTCCGTAGCGTGTGTCGACCCGGCAGCTGTTTTGCTGGGAGTCATAACGTTTTGAGAGGTATTCAAATGGAAGACAAAAGTCATGCCTATTGGAGCGCCACGATCAAGCTGTTGAGGAACATCCTCATCGTTTGGTTCCTGGTGTCCTTCGGTGCCGGCATCCTGTTCGCCCCTGTGCTCAACAGCATCAGCCTGGGTGGTTACCCCTTGGGCTTCTGGTTCGCCCAGCAAGGCTCAATCTACATCTTCATCATCCAGATCTTCTATTACGCCAAGCGTATGAACGAGATCGATCGTGAATTTGATGTTCACGAAGACTGAGGAGACGATACATGGATCTGCAAACCACAATTTATCTGGTCGTTGGCCTGAGCTTTGCGCTCTACATCGGCATCGCGATCTGGGCCCGTGCCGGATCGACTAGCGAGTTCTACGCAGCTGGCGGTAACGTCGGTCCGCGTCTGAACGGCATGGCTACTGCTGCTGACTGGATGTCAGCTGCTTCCTTCATCTCCATGGCGGGTCTGATCGCCAACATGGGTTACGGCGGCGCGCTGTTCCTCATGGGCTGGACTGGCGGCTACGTGCTGCTTGCCATGCTGCTGGCTCCGTACCTGCGCAAGTTCGGCAAGTTCACTGTGCCCCAGTTCATCGGTGACCGCTTCTACTCGAAGTCGGCCTCCACCGTGGCTGTGATCTGTTTGCTGACGGCTTCGCTGACCTACATCATTGGTCAGATGACGGGTGTGGGCGTGGCCTTCTCCCGCTTCCTGGGCGTGAGCAGCGAGATGGGTATCTACATTGGTATGGCCATCGTGTTTGCCTACGCTGTGTTTGGTGGCATGAAGGGCATCACCTATACCCAGGTGGCTCAGTACATCGTGCTGATTCTGGCCTACACCGTGCCGGCCATCTTCATCTCCCTGCAACTGACGGGCAACTTCCTGCCTCAGCTGGGTCTGGGTGGACACTTCCAAGGCACTGACATGACCATGCTGTCCAAGCTGGACCAGGTGGTGACCGATCTGGGCTTTGGCAAGTACACCACCCAGATGCCTGGCAGCATGCTCAACATGTTCATGTACACCCTGTCGCTGATGATCGGTACAGCTGGCCTGCCCCACGTGATCATGCGCTTCTTCACCGTGCCTTCGGTGAAAGACGCTCGTGCCTCCGCTGGCTGGGCCCTGATCTTCATCGCCATCCTGTACACCACCGCTCCTGCTGTGGCTGCCATGGCCAAGCTGAACCTGCACGCCACGGTTAACACTGCTGTCAAAGCGGGTGGCGACCTGTTTGCACCCGAGTCCAGCATCACTTACGAATCTCGTCCTGACTGGATGAAGCGTTGGGAAAAAACCGGTCTGCTGAAGTTTGAAGACAAGAACGGCGATGGCCGTATCCAGTTCTACAACGACAAGACCAAGAACGACGCGGTCAAGGCCAAGGCTGAAGCCGCTGGCTGGAAAGGCAGCGAACTGACTGTCAACGCCGACATCATGGTGATGGCCAACCCTGAAATCGCCTTGCTGCCCAACTGGGTGATCGCACTGGTGGCTGCAGGTGGTCTGGCTGCTGCTCTGTCTACAGCGGCCGGTCTTTTGATGGCGATTTCTGCTGCCGTGTCTCACGACCTGGTCAAGAACGTGTTCAACCCGGACATCTCCGAAAAGGGCGAACTCATGGCCGGCAAGATTGCCATGGCTGTGGCGATCGTGGTGGCTGGTTATCTTGGCCTGAACCCGCCGGGCTTCGCGGCAGGTACTGTGGCTCTGGCCTTCGGTATTGCGGCTTCCTCGCTGTTCCCCGCCATCATGATGGGCATCTTCTCCAAGAAGATGAACAAAGAAGGCGCCATGGCAGGTATGCTGGCCGGTTTGTTCGTGACCCTGTTCTACGTGTTCGCACACAAGGGTCTGTTCTTCATCAAGGGTACCGACTATCTGGACCTGATTGGTGGCCCGAACAGCTTCTTCGGCATCACGCCTGAAGCCTTCGGTGCGGTTGGCGCAATCGTGAACTTCATCGTTGCCTTCGCGGTCGACAAAGTCACGGCTGAACCACCAGCTCACATCCAGCAGATGGTGGAAAACGTGCGTATCCCGCGCGGCTCCAAAACTGTGAATGGTGCCCACTAAGTTGCTCTGATGGACTCTGACGGTTCGCCGTCAGACAGTGCGACAATCAAAGCCCTGTCGATGCAAGTCGGCAGGGCTTTTTCATGACCCGCATGTGTGGCGGTAGCTGGAGTTCTCAATGGTTTTTGACGTCAGTGTGGCCCTGACCTGGGTGTTGTTCATCGCCCTGTTTCCCATGGCGTTTTTCTGGTGGCGCAGGGCGTACCGGATTGTCATCCAACGCGATTTTTCAGAGGTCGCGCTCAAGCGCGGCGTCTCACCGCCCAACCCGGAGAAGTTTGCGCCTTATGAGGTTGCCATCAACATGATTGCTGCCGCCATCACAACGGTCGTCATTGTTTTTGTGTTGCTCGGTCGCCTGAACTATGACAGCTGGACAGCCATCGCCGGCAGCACCATCTGGTGCAAGTTTTTCGCGAATTTTGTGTTGGGCAGACATGCTCACGTTGGTGCGGCTAAGCCCAAATAATCAATTCTTGATCTGACACAACGATCACATGGCCTGGCCTCCAACGTGTCAGTACATGGTCAGCACCCGCCGGACAATCCGATGAGTGATTTGAAAAATCTTCAAGTCATGGGGCAGGCAAACGCCTCATCATCAGAAAAGGGCAGAACGTGAATTGGCGAGTGGGTGCATTGCTGAGTGTTGTGGGTGTCTGGCTCGTGCTGGGCTTGGCCACTGCATTGACCTTGGGCACCATGCCGCCTGATGTGCGCGCATCAACCTGGGAAGCCTTGTGGCCTCAGTGGCCCTGGCTGCTCGGCTTGTCTGTACCCTTGTTTGTCATCAGCGCCTGGGGTTGGCATCGATGGGACAAGCGCTACCGACGCGGCATTGACCGTTTGCGTGAGCAGGTGCGCATGGTGGCCGCAAGCGCCGAACCCTTGCTGATAGATGCGCACACGCATGCCAATGAGGTCTTGCAAGGATTGGCGCAGTCCATCAATGAGCTTGCTCGCTCTCGTGACCAGGCCCGTGAGGATGTGCAGCGGCAGGTGCTGGAGGCCAGCGAGGGGGTGCGGCAAGAGCGAAACCGCCTGGCAGCCCTGATGTCGGAGTTGGCCCAAAGTGTGGTGGTGTGCAATCTGGATGGCCGCATCCTTCTCTACAACAACCGTGCCCGCATGCAGTTCAAGGTGCTCTCCCGTGGCAAGGGTGGGCAAGTCGATATGCCCATGCTGGGTATAGGTCGCTCCATTTATGCCTTGCTGGATCAGGCCCTGCTAGACCATGCCCTGGAGAACATTCGCTTGCGCATGGAGCGCGGCGCAGCGCAGCCCGCTACACAGTTCTTGACCACCACGCCTTCCGGTCAGTTCTTGCGGGTCCATATGGCACCGGTGCGAGCCTCCGAGGCTGAGCACTCAGGGGTGGCGCTGCAAGGTTTTGTGCTGATGCTCGAAAACGTGACCAGCAGCTTCACGGAGGAGGCTGAGCGCGATCAGGCTCTGGTCAATTTGACTGAAAGCGCCCACATGCATTTGGCCTCCATGCGCTCGACCCTGAACCGTCTGGCCAGCAATGCGCAGGCCATGCCACAGCAGCTGTCGTATCTGCGCGAGCAGCTGGACCAGGCGCAGGCGAGGATTCAGGAAGTGGGGGCATCTACCGTACAGTCCCTCAAAACCCGTTGGCCGCTGGAGGACATGCTGGCAGCAGATTTGTTGTCAGTGGCGCAGCGACGTATTGCGCAGCAAACCGGTCGTGATGTGACCTCGGAAGTGGTCGATCCTGACTTATGGGTCAAGGTCGACAGCTTTGGGTTGCTACAAGCTGTGGTTTATCTGGCCAGCCGTCTGGTGGATGAATTTGACGTGCGTTATCTGCAGCTGCGCTTGCAGGGCGCCCAGGACAAAGTCTGGCTGGACCTGATCTGGACGGGGCACAACATGAGCACCGAAACCGTGATGGGTTGGGAGCTCGACCCGATGACCGTGGGACAAAGCCATAACCCCCTGAGCGTGCGCGATGTCATGAACCGTCACTCGGGGATGTTGTCGTTTGAGCGCGAGCGTATTCGGCACCAGGCCATGTTCCGGCTGACCCTGCCCGCGGCTGGCGGCATCGAGCAGCGGCCCGATTCAGAGGCCTTGATGCCTGGCGACAGCAGGCCCGAGTTTTTTGACTTTGACTTGTTCAAGACCGCGCCTGCGCCGAGCGCGATGGATGATTTGCCGCTCACAGCTCTCATCTATACCGTGTTCGATACGGAAACCACCGGGCTGAACCCTTCGCAGGGCGATGAAATCATTCAGATCGGCGCCACGCGTATTGTGAACGGCAAACTCTTGCGGCACGAGGCGTACGAACAACTGGTGAATCCGCAGCGCTCGATTCCTGCAGCCTCCATTCCGATTCACGGCATCACGCAGGACATGGTGCAGGGACGGCCAGTGATTGGCGAGGTGTTGCCGGTGTTTCACGCCTACGCGCAGGACACGGTGCTGGTGGCGCATAACGCTGCGTTTGACATGAAGTTTCTCCAACTCAAGGAGCGGAGCACGGGTCTTCGGTTTGACCAGCCTGTGCTCGATACGCTGCTGCTGTCTGCAGTGATTCACCCCAACCAGGCGTCACATCGCCTGGAGGCCATTGCGCAGCGCATGAACATCGCCGTCACCAGTCGGCATAACGCCTTGGGTGATGCTCTGGTCACAGCCGAGGTGTTTTTGCGCATGATCCCCTTGCTGGCGGACATGGGCATCCACACCTTGGGGCAGGCCCGTGAGGCAGCACAAAAAACCTTTTTTGCGCGCTTGAAATACTGAGGTGCAGACTTTAGAAGTGGTAGCGGTTACCCAGCACACTTTGCAAGGACTGGATCACCGAGAAGGCGTCGCGCAGATGGCCACGTTCGAAATTGGACAGCTCATCCAGTGAGAGGTAATTGTCGGGTGCCAAGCCCTCGTTCATGCGCTGAGTCTGGTGAGCAATGCGCAAGCTGGCAATGAATTCAAGAGCGTCTCGCAGATCCCGTGCGCTTTGGTTGCTGATTTCGCCTTTGCTGGAGGCCTGTGCAATCCGGTCATGCGTGTTGACCGCATGTAGCCCATCGGCCAAAGCGTATATGCGTCCCAAATCCACAATCGGGGCCAAGGCCTGGTGCTTCAGATCGACCTTGCCCGCGTGTTCGCCAGAACGGATGGTGGAGATTTGTCCAAACATGTTCAGCGGCGGACGTTGCTTTTGGGCGTTGCCCACCATATGGGCCAGAAAAAGGGTGTTGCCACGGGTTCGCTCCAGCACTTCGTCGCGCAAGGTTTGCAGCAGCATGGCCTGTCCATAGACCGCGCGCAGGTCAAAAAACACGGTGGTCAGCATCAGGGCCTTGCTGTCAGGCACAGTGATCCAGCGCAGGAAGTATTCGCGCCATTGACGCAGAGGTTGCCGCCATGTGTCGGTCATGGCCATCATTTCGCCAGGGCAATGAATGTAGCCGCACTCGGCCAGACCATCACACACCATCTTGGAGAAGGCTTTGAAATAAGGCCCGTGTGTGTCGGCGTCAAAACTGTCGTCCAGGATCAGGCAGTTGTCCTGATCGGACTTGGCGGTTTGCTCGCTGCGTGCCTGAGAACCGGCTGCCACCCAGACATAGGGCACGGGTGCGGGGCCCAGCAAACCCTCGGCCAGCTGGATCAGTCGCGTGGTCAGGGCATCGGTGATGGTCGTGATGACGTGACCCGTGTCGTAGGCGCTCGTGTGTGCTGTGGCCAGTTGCTGCTGCAGTGTGCGCACCTTGTGGCTGATCCTGGCCAGACCCTCCACGCTTTCCTGGTGATGAATATCGCTGGACAGGTACACCGCCGAGGTGCCATGCTGGCGCGTCAGGTCGGTGGCTGTGAGCATGCCGACAATGCGCTCACCGTCCATCACCGGAATGTGATGAATGTTGTGGCGGGCCATCATCAACAGGGCTTCGAACGCACTGCTGTTGTGATCCAGGGTTTTGGGCGTTTGTGTGGCGATGTCCATCACCGGTCGATTCACGTCCACGCTGGCCGCCAGGGCCCGGTTTCGCAGGTCCCGATCGGTGACCAGACCCACCAGTCGATTGTTCTCGGTCAACATGATGGACGACACACTGCGTTCACGCATGGTCTGGGCTACCTGCAGGATGCTCAAGCTCGGTGGCAAAGTGATGGGCTGATGCCTGACCAGGCTGTGCAATGGCCGGCTGAGCAGTGCAATGTCTTCCTGGGCCGAGGCGTGTTCTGCTGCCGTGGTTTTGCCAGTAAGAACGCCGCTCAGGGGAACGGGCAAGAACAGCTCAAGGGCTGCGTCTGTTTGAAACAGGTGGTGCAAGGTGCTGCTTTGTACTTGCAGAAGACGTCCGTCCGTGCTGGCCACGATGTCACACTGCTGCTGCAGAGCGAGCGCGCTGCTGCCCTGACCCAACATTTCTCCCGCATACAAGGCATGGGTATGTTTGCGCTGGGTGTTGTGAAGATCGATGCGCCCCTCCAGAATCAGGAACAGGGCGTCTGGCCAATGGCCGGCTTGGGCAATCTGTTGCCCACGTTTCACCAACAGCTCCTGCGCACCTTGCAGGAGGGTGCGTCGAGCGGAGGCACTCAGCAAACCCCAAATGCGGTGGGCGCTGAGCCAATGTCCCAAGTCGAAATCAGGCATGGTCATGGGCGTTCAAACGGCAAAGGCTTCAAGTGCTTTCATTGTGTCAGAGGCGATGCGCCTTGTGGGGTCGGCATGTAGAAAACCTGATCCGGATCAAGTTCGGTGTGCAAATCCCCACGCCGGCGCCCAAGCTCCAAGACCTCTAGAATGTTTGGCCTCACTCCCAAAGAACTGCCATGTCTCAAGGCCTGATTCGCATCCGTGGTGCCCGCCAGCACAACCTCAAGAACCTCGACCTCGACATCCGCACGGGTGAATTGACGGTGGTGACCGGGCCCAGTGGCTCCGGCAAGTCGAGCCTGGTGTTCGACACGCTGTACGCCGAAGGCCAGCGGCGCTATGTAGAAACCTTCAGCGCCTACGCGCGTCAGTTCTTAGACCGCATGGACCGTCCTGCGGTGGACAAGGTGGAAGGAGTGCCCCCCGCGATTGCGATTGACCAAACCAACCCCGTGCGCAGCTCGCGCTCTACCGTGGGCACGATGAC
>JALRIL010000164.1 GCA_023255445.1 Limnohabitans sp.
GCTGGCCGACCGCACCCACAACATGCGCACCATGGGCGACATGCCGCGCAGCAAGTGGGGACGCATTTCTTCCGAAACCCTGGAAATTTACGCACCCATCGCCTACCGCCTGGGTCTGAACGAAACCTACCGCGAGCTGCAGGAGCTGGCCTTTCAGCACCTCAAACCCTGGCGCCACACGGTGCTGTCCAAAGCGGTCTCGCGTGCGCGTAACCGTCGTCGCGACCTTGTTCAAAAAGTCCAGGCCGAGGTGGAAGCCGTGTTTGCCCAGGCTGGCATGGCCGTACGCATCAGCGGTCGCGAAAAAACGCTCTACTCCATCTACAAAAAGATGGACAGCAAGCATTTGAGCTTTGCCCAGGTGACCGACATTTACGGCTTTCGTCTCATCGTGCCCAGCGTGATCGACTGCTACACCGCCATGGGCTACCTTCACCAGATGTACAAGCCTGTTCCGGGCAAGTTCAAGGACCACATTGCGATTCCCAAAGTCAATGGCTACCAGTCCTTGCACACCACGCTGGTGGGTCCTGCGGGCGTGAACATTGAATTCCAGATGCGCACCGAAGCCATGCACGTGATTGCCGAATCCGGGGTGGCCGCGCATTGGCTCTACAAAGCCAACCCGACCCACAGCCAGCAAGCCGAGCGGCTGGGCACGCAGTGGCTGCAGTCCCTGCTGGACATTCAGCACGAAACCCGTGACGCGGCTGAATTCTGGGACCACGTCAAAGTCGATCTGTTCCCCGAAGCGGTGTATGTGTTCACGCCCAAGAGCCAGATCATGGCCATGCCCCGAGGGGCCACGGTGGTGGACTTCGCCTATGCCATCCACAGCAACATTGGCGATCACGCCATGGCCGCACGCATCAATGGCGACCAGGTGCCGCTGCGCACCGAACTGAAAAACGGTGATGTGGTGCAAGTCATCACCGCGCCGGACAGTGCCCCCAACCCGGCCTGGCTGGCGTTTGTGCGCACTGGCCGTGCGCGCTCCAAGATTCGGCACCACCTCAAAACCATGGCCCAAACCGAGTCGGTCCAACTGGGCGAAAAGCTCTTGGGGCAGGCCCTGCGCGCAGAGGGCATTTCACAAATTCCTGCAGACGAAACCGAGCACCAAGGCCTGTGGGAAAAACTGCTTCGCTTCACTGGCAACAAGAACCGCGCCGATCTGTTGATGGACATTGGTCTGGGCAAACGCATTGCCTCCATCGTGGCCAAACGCCTGGTGGTTTTGCTGGGTGAAGAGGGTCAGCGCCCCGACGCCCTGCTGATGACCCGTGAACGTTTTACGGCACACGAAACTGTCTCGCAAGGCGCCATCACGCTGGACGGCAGCGAAAACGCCTCAGTGGTGTACTCACGCTGCTGCCGACCTCTGCCTGGCGAAGAAATTGTGGGCTACCTGGGCCGAGGCGAAGGCCTGGCCGTGCACACGCACGACTGTGCCCTGGCCCGCAAGCTTCAACAAAAAGACAGCGAACGCTTCATCGGGGTGGAATGGTCTGACGAGCCCACACGGAGCTTTGAAACCGCCGTTGAGGTCACGGTGGTCAACGGCAAAGGCGTGTTGGCGCGTGTAGCCGGCGCCTTGGCCTCGGCAGAGGCCGACATCGTGCACGTGGACATGGGTAATGAATCGGCACAAGACACCGCTGACTTGCGCTTTGTCCTGGCCGTGCGCGACGTACAACACCTGCAAGCGGTGCTGCGCCAGCTCAAGCGCACCCCTTCGGTCATTCAGGCCAAACGCCAAACACCCAAGGGTTGATCACGGTTCACGAACCATCAGGCGCCGGGTAGCTCACATCCAGCACCTCGATGTCCACCACGCCGGCAGGTGTGTGCAACTTCAATTCGTCGCCCACACGGGATTTGAGCAAGGTGCGTGCAATCGGGGAAATCCAGCTGACCTGACCTTGCAGGCTGTCGGCCTCATCTATCCCCAAAATGGTAATGGTGCGCTCTACGCCTTGAGCTTCAGCATAGGTGACAGTGGCACCAAAAAACACCTGATCGCTGCCATGATGAATGCACGGATCGGCCACTTCCGCGGCCTCCAGACGTTTGGTCAGAAAACGAATCCGTCGATCAATTTCACGCAAACGCTTCTTGCCGTAAAGATAGTCTCCATTTTCCGAACGGTCACCATTGCTGGCGGCCCAGTGCACGATGTCCACGATCTTGGGACGCTCGTCATCAATCAGCCACAACAATTCGTGCTTGAGGCGGGCATAGCCCGCGGGCGTCATGTAATTTTTGGTGCCCGCAGGCAAAGCAGGCAGACCGCTGGCCTCATCGTCATCGTTATCGGTCTCTTTGGTAAACGCTTTACTCATGGGCGCTATGTTAAGTCCATGACGAGCCCATCAAATCGGCAACACTTCGAAAGCGCTAAAGGCGCGTTCAAATAACCGCTATCTGTAGCGACCAGGTGCATCCATCGACCATCCACAAGGGGGATCACCCCCTCCACATCAGCATACATAGCCCACCCGATGCGTCTACATAGATTAGCGTGGTACCAAATGGTGGCAGCCTGTTGAACGACTGGCAATACGGGACGCCAGTGCGTGTGACCAAGGCACTGTGGCAGTGGCCAATGCCCCCAATGAGGCTTTCAGAACGCGGCGACGTTACGTGGCATGAAATGCCAGCGCCATAAGTCCAACATCAACATGAAGAAGGCGTCAAGCGATCGTTTGTGGGTTGAATTTCAAATTTCATAGCGCTTCTCCTGGCTCCATATCGTTCAGACAGTGTGCGCGCACACCCACCATTCATCTTGATGTGCATCAAGGTCAATGAGCGAAAGCCAATGGGGGTGGAGAAATGGGAGGGCTAAAAACTGAAAAACCTCACTCCGTTTCCGAAGTGAGGTTTACAGATTTGGTGCGGCTGGCAGGATTCGAACCCACGACCCCTTGGTTCGTAGCCAAGTACTCTATCCAACTGAGCTACAGCCGCTGAAGACATCAATTATAGCACAGCTTTTGTGGGATTTTCACAAGGGTGCAGAAGAACCAAAACGACGGTCGCGATGAACAAACCATCTCACGGCATCCTTGAAACGCTCAGCCGTAAAGTCGGGCCACAAGTCGTTGGCAAAGTACAGCTCGGCGTAGGCTGCTTGCCACAACATGAAGTTGCTGATCCGCGACTCACCACCAGTACGGATGAGCAAATCCACCTCGGGAGCGTCGCCCGTACTGAGGTGTTGGGCCAAGTCCTGCTCGGTCATGTCAGTCAGGGCACGCTCAGGATTGGCGATTTGCCAGGCGCTGGCCGCCTGCAACATGTCCCAGCGCCCACCGTAGTTGGCACAGACAATCAGGGTGATGGCCGTGTTGTTGGCAGTTGTGGCCTCGGCCTGGGCAATCAAATCCTGCAGGGCCGGTGCAAAGCGACTGCGATCGCCGGCCACACGCAGGCGAACGCCATTGTCGTTCATGCTGTCGACCTCTTTTTGGAGATAGGTCATGAACAGGCTCATCAAACTACTGACTTCCTCTGGCGGTCGCTTCCAGTTTTCGGTGCTGAAGGCAAACAGGCTCAGATAGGGAATGCCCATTTCTGCACAGGTCTTGACGATGTCCCGCACCCGCTTGGCCCCGGCAGCATGCCCCAGCGCTGCTGGCATGAAACGATTCTTCGCCCAGCGGCGGTTGCCATCCATGATGATGGCAATGTGTTGTGGCAAAGCGTTATCGGTCATCAGAGCACATGATTTTGATTTTGATGACGATTTTAGCCCCTGCCAAAGTCACGGCCTAGCAGTTCTTCACGGCTTGCGTATTTGCTTGATCACCAATTTGCCCTCCTGCTCCACCACATCGAAAACCACTTGGTCCCCCATCTTGAGGCCCTGCATCTGCGCCGGGTTCGCGACCAGAAAAACCATGGTCATGGGCGGCATCATCAGGTTTTTGATTTCTTCGTGACGAATCGTCACTTTGCCTTGGGCAGCATCCCATTTACGGATTTCGCCGCGTGTCATCGCTTCATGACCCGGCATGGCCATGCCTGCACCGGCGTCACCATGCATGGCATGTTCCTGCGCCATAACCGCAAAGCTTCCTCCCATCAGGGCCACAGCAGACACGAACGCCATCAACCATTTCGAATTTTTCATTGCTGGACTCCTTTGCCATAAGTATTCATCACTTTGCTCGACCCATCACGCTGAACAAGCAGCACTTCATACCGGTCCTGTCTGCCTCCATATTCCGGGCCATCCATCCCTGGAGCCCCGACTGGCATGCCAGGCACCGCCAACCCCAATGCACGAGGCTTTTGAGTCAGCAGCTTGCGCACATCTGACGCAGGCACGTGTCCCTCAAGCAGATAACCCTGCACCAGCGCTGTATGACACGACGCAAATTTCATGGGTAAGCCCAGGCGTGCTCGCGCAGCGTTGTTGCCTGTGTCGTGAACCACCGTCTTGAAGCCAGCTTGCTCCATATGTTTGATCCAGTCCTTGCAGCAGCCACAGTTGGGGTCTTTCCAGACCTCCACCACAGTACCCGTTTGTGCCTGCGCCCAGGGGCCCAGGGTCAGCATGGCCAGCGCAGACAAACAGTTTCGGCGTGTCATCTTCATTTGTGTTTCCCCTTTTGCATCACTTGAATCGAACCCTTCATGCCCGCGTCGTAGTGACCTGGCAACAGGCAGGCAAATTCGAACTGCCCGGCACGGTTGAAGGTCCAAAGGATCTCGGCATTGCGTCCTGGCGCCACATGCGCCATATAGGGTTCGTCATGCTCCATGCCGGGGAACTTCTTCATCATCTGAGCATGCGCCATCAACTCCTCATGGGTGCCCAGCACCAGTTCGTGCATGGTTTGACCCACGTTGCGAATGCGAAGCCGCACACGCTCGCCTTGTTGCACATCGATCACATCGGGCGTGAACCGCATGCGGTCGTCCATCGTCACTTCAATCGTGCGCTTGACGGCACCTTGCGCTGCAATGCCCCAAGGCTTTTGCTCCATGACCACCGGTTTTGCAGCATCTGCATGCATCGCATCACCATGCGCCCAAGCGGGAAGCACCCATAGCCAGCCTAACGTTATCCATAGCTTGTTCATGTTCAACGCCTCAATGTTCGTGTTTTGTGGGTTTACGCACCTGCACCTGCATGCCAGCAGGCATGGGATGCTCCAAGGGCATGGTCCCCTGACCGGCTGCATGCGAGCGTTTGGCCTCAGGCATCTGCCCAGCCCATTCGTACGCCACGGTTGCCGGCGGGTGCTTGAACCAGCCAGGGTCTTTGTAGCTGCCACGCGGTTGGTCTTTGCGCACCTTGAGCATGCTGAACATCCCCCCCATACCTACAGAGCCAAACGGGCCATGGCCAGCCATCATGGGCGCCGTGTTGTCGGGCAGCGGCATCTCCATTTCCGTCATGTCATGCATGCCGCGTTCGCCCATCACCATGTAGTCCGGGATCAGCTGACTGATCATCTTGCCCACACGGCGATGGTCCACCCCAATCATGGTTGGTACGCCATGGCCCATGGCATTCATGGTGTGGTGGCTCTTGTGGCAATGGAAGGCCCAATCACCCTCCTCATCGGCCACAAACTCCAATTGACGCATCTGACCCACGGCCACATCGGTGGTCACCTCTGGCCAGCGAGCGCTCAATGGAACTGGCCCACCATCGGTGCCGGTCACCGTGAACTCATGACCATGCAGATGCATGGGGTGGTTGGTCATGGTCAGGTTGCCCACGCGAATGCGCACTTTGTCCATCTTGCGCACCACGAGGGGATCAATCCCCGGAAAAATCCGGCTGTTCCAAGACCAGAGGTTGAAGTCCAGCATGGTCATGATCTTGGGCGTGCTGCTGCCCGGCTCGATGTCGTAGGCGTTGAGCATGATGCAAAAGTCCCGGTCCACCTCGGAAATCAGGGGGTGTCGGTTTTTGGGATGGGTGATCCACATCCCCATCAGCCCCATCGCCATTTGTGTCATTTCATCCGCATGCGGGTGATACATGAAGGTCCCAGGGCGGCGTGCTTCGAACTCATAGACAAACGTTTTGCCAGGGGCAATCGCTGGCTGCGTGAGTCCGGTCACACCATCCATGCCGTTGGGCAAGCGCTGGCCATGCCAATGCACGCTGGTGACTTCGGGCAGTTTGTTGGTGACGAAAATCCGGACCCGGTCGCCCTCCACCACCTCGATCGTGGGTCCCGGGGATTGCCCGTTGTAACCCCACAGATGAGCAGAAAACCCAGGTGCCATCTCGCGCACAACAGGCTCGGCCACCAAGTGAAACTCCTTGACGCCCTGGTTCATGCGCCAGGGCAAGGTCCAACCATTGAGTGTGACCACCGGGTTGTAAGGTCTGCCTGTGTCGGGCACCAAGGGCGGCATGGTTTGAGCACTGGTCTGGATCACCGGTTCAGGCAAGCCCGCCAGAGCATGCTTGCCCACCGTCAACGATGAAACCGCACCACCGGCCACGCCGGCCCATTTGAAAAAATCTCGTCTGGACGACATGTTCATCTCCCTCAATGTCCGCCACTGGCATCAGCACTGACAGCACTGGCCACGGCACTCAAACTTGCACCCGCAGGGCGCCCCATGAGCGTGGCTTGCAAAGCGGCATCGGCACGCCAGAATTGTTGTTGTGCCTCAATGGCCGCTCTGACGGCCATCATTTGCTGGCGGGCATCGGCCATGAGCTCGAAAACACCGATGATCATGCCGTTGTAGCGAAGGATGTTTTCATCAGCGATGGTTTGCTGCAGCGGTAACACCTCATCGCGAAAATGCCGACTGATGTCATAGGCCGAGCGATAGGCTACATACCCTTCACGCACATACGAACTGGCTGCACGCAATGTCGCCTCGAGCTGATAGGCCGCTGCCAGGGTGCGGGCATTCATGCCCTGGCGCTGCAGGTCACCCCCATCGAACAGCGGCAAACGAACCCCCAGCTCATAACCACGTGGACGAGTCACAGTGCCCGCTCCATCGTTGACGCTGCCACGTCGTAGCGTCAATTCGACATCGGTGATGCTGCTCATGGCCGTCAAACCCTGCGCCTTGGCTGCAGCCTCCCATTGGGCCCTGGCCCACTGCACGTCCAGCCGGTTCTGGCTCAGGCTTTGCGCCACTTGCTGGGGGCTCAATGGTTGCTGCGGGAGGTCGGGCAAGCGATCGGGCAGTTGCAGCCGTTGGGCCTGCGCATCGTTGAGACCCAGATGGCGAACCAAGGCTTCGCGTCTGGCCTGTGCCTGCTGCTGCGCCAACACCAATGACACACCGGCATCGGCATACAAGGCCTGATGGCGGGCGCGTGTGGCACGGTTGAAATTACCGACGCTTTCCATGCGCTTGGCCAGTTCGGCGCCGGCTTCAGCCACCCCATACACCTGGCGCGCGTAAACCAGGGACTGCTGGGCAGCCACGGCATCGACCCAGAGCTGCCGGACCTGTGTGACCTGGTCCACCACTTGTGCGGCAAACTGTAATTTGGCTTGCGCCACACGCTGCTCAGCCACCGAGGCGCGCGCGGGTAAGGTCAGCACATCGAGCAGGCCAAAACTCAGGAAACGTGTCAGTTCGGTTTCGGGGCCCGTCACCACACGTTCAAAGGAAAACATGGGGTTACTGATCCGGCCGGACTGGGCGGCGTCAGCTGCTTGTGCCCAATGTTGCGCGATCAAGGCTTGAAATGCCGGGCTATTGGCCAGCATCAAGCGCACAGCGGCTTGCTGGTCTACCGATGAGGCCAGCAACTGCTCGGCCATGCGGCGCTGCGACTCACGGTCTTGATCGCTGCGAGCCAATGCGACGGCACCCCCTGCAAACGTCTGCGTTTGGTGGTTGATGTGCGCGAGTCCTTGAGACAGGTCATAGCTGGCGCACCCGGATAACGCAGCCACAGCCACCGCACTCAGCGCCCATCGTCTATACATGCGTCGTTTCATGGTCGACCTCCAGCAGGCTTGTGGTCAGGCATCTGTGCCGGCTCGGGTTCACGCGCATAGGCACGCCAGCCTCCAATGTCGTTCACCGTTTGATTGGCTTGTACCCAGTTTTGTAGGTCTACGGGTGCATAGGACTGGTAAGCGCGCAGTGGCGACACATACTCCGGCACCCAGGCGCCAGACGGTGCCTGGACCGTTTCTGCAGCACTGGAGACCAGGGGCCACGCCGCACACAGCGCGAGCCAGAACTGACATAACCGCCTGGCTTTGATCGAAACATGAAGATGCATACATTCCTCACTGACTGAACTGAATGAGGGCCCAAGACCTGACGTCTCAAGCCGGGCGTGACCCTGCGGTCAAGCCATACCATCAGCAGCGCAAGGCTTGCGGGGGACGTTCTATGCTGCCCGGCGTGACTTCACTTTGGAGCACGCGCATACCATCGACCTGCACAGGTGCAGCAGTCGTGAATACAGGATGCAAGGTATCTACGCCCACCATGGAAGCCCCCAGACAGCACGCGGCACAGCCGCTGCACTTGTGGTCTTTGTGCATATCGCTCGGGAGGTGGTCGTGTCCGGCCGCATCTTGAGCCAGGTCCATGTGCTCGTGCGAGTGCGCATGAACAACGGCCTGGGTCTGGGGTTGCGACAGATCCTGGTGGCACAGCGCCTTGCTGACGGCCGCAAACCCTTGCAGTGGTAGCGCAAGAACCATCAGGCACATCAGCAGGACGCGGAACAATCTCATGCGAATAATGTTAGCAGAGGCTTCAACAAGTCAACCACAAGCCCCTACAAAACCACACTGCGTACAGTACTCGCAGCCATCTTTCTTGATCACCGCATGAGCGCCGCAGTCTGGACATTTTTTGCCAGCCATGACCCCGGTGCCAGCGGCGGTGGGCGCGGCGGGCGCCGGTTCATCCACTTCAGGCAAAGGTAGCGTCATTTGCCCGGCTGAACCCTGACGTTTGGCCCGCAGCTCGAGAATATTTTGAACCGCCCAGGCAATTGCAGCCACCTCGGAGTCGTGCCACAAGGGGACCTGTGTCCCATCTTCACGCACCTTGTAACCATAGCGAACGGGGCCGCGGTCCCAGGCCACTTTGCGCATGTCCGACAAGGCGCGCTCCAGAAACCCACCTCGCGCCGCCAGCGACAGCATGCGCATGCTTGACGTGATCCACTGCTGCGACTCGCCGCTTTGCCCCACAGGCATGAAAAATTCGATCGCGCGGTCTACCATGCCTTCACCGTTGCCACGAGGCACTGGCAGGAAGGAAACAATCAAGTACAGCGACTTGTGACCATCGTGCGTCCAGTATTCGATTTTTTCGGCCACGGCATCCAGCCCCCCCAGAGGACGGCTTTCGATCACGGTGCGCATAGGGTCCACCACCGGGGCAGACACTGCCGGTGCTGCAGACCCGACCTGGTCGCTTTGCGCAGGCTTGACCTCCAGCACCGCCCCCAGAATGCTGTTGGGGCGGTAAGTGGCCAGCCCTTTGAGGCGAGCCTCCCAGGCTTGCAAGTACAGGTTCTTGAAGTCCTCATAGGGATAGTCTTGCGCCACGTTGACGGTTTTTGAAATCGACGTGTCAATGTAGGGTTGCACCGCCTGCATCATGGCAATATGGTCCTGTGCACTCATCTCCAGCGCACCGACAAACGCCGGCGGCAGGTTGTGTGTATCCCCGCCCAGCGCCTTGTACAGACGGTAAGCGTGGTCCTGAACCTCATACTCGCTGCGGCTGCCATCCGCCTCTCGCTTTTTGCGGGTGTAGGTCCAGGAAAACGCGGGTTCAATCCCGTTGGAGGCATTGTCTGCAAAGGCCAGACTCACTGTGCCCGTGGGGGCAATGGACAGCAAGTGACTGTTGCGAATGCCGTGCGTTCTTATTTGCGACTTGATGGGCTCGGGCAAGCGGCTGGCAAAGGTGCCTTCGGCCAAATAGGTGGACGCGTCAAACAGTGGGAAGGCCCCTTTTTCCTGTGCCAGCGCTACAGACGCAGTGTAGGCAGCATCGCGCATGCACTCGGCAATGCGGCGGGCCATCTCGCGTCCCGCTTGCACGTTGTAAGGCAAGCCTAACATGACCAGAGTGTCGCCCAACCCCGTAAAACCTACACCGATACGCCGCTTGGCTTGGGCTTCGCGTTCTTGCTGGGGTAAAGGCCAATGCGTCAACTCCAGCACATTGTCCAAAGCCCGCACTTGCAGGGCCACACTTTGGGCAAACGCGTCAAAGTCAAAGCTGGCCTCGCCGCCATGGTTGAACGCATGGCGCACAAACCGGGTCAAAATGATCGGACCGAGGTCGCAGCAACCGTAGGGGGGCAGTGGCTGTTCGCCACAAGGATTGGTCGCGCTGATGGTTTCCAGTGCGCGCAGATTGTTGTCAGTGCCGATGCGATCCAGAAACAGGATGCCGGGTTCAGCGAAATCGTAGGCCGATTTCATGATCGTGTCCCACAATTCTTTTGCCGGCAGACTGCGGTAAACCCACTGCCCGTCCGCACGCTGATAGGCGCCTTGCTCGACCTGCTCATCGACCGGCCTTGCGGGGTGGACGAGCTCCCAATCGACCCCTAGCTGTACAGCCTCCATGAAGGCATCGGTCACGCCCACAGAGACGTTGAAATTGTTCCAGCGGCCAGGCGTGCGTTTGGCGGTGATGAACTCGAGCACGTCCGGGTGGTCAATGCGCAGCACGCCCATCTGCGCACCACGCCGCGCGCCAGCGCTTTCGACCGTGGCGCAGGATTGATCGAACACATTGATGTAGCTGCAGGGTCCGGACGCGGTGGAGGCCGTTCCCTTGACCCGTGCGCCCTTGGGTCGGATGCGCGAAAAGTCATAGCCCACACCACCGCCACGACGCATGGTCTCTGCAGCCTCGCGCAGGGCCTCGTAAATACCGGGGTAACCTTCATCATCCACACCCTGAATACAGTCGCCTACCGGTTGCACAAAACAGTTGATCAAGGTGGCTTGAATACCGCTACCGGCCGCACTCATGATGCGCCCGGCACCAATCGCTCCAGCGTCCATGTTGCGGCGAAATTTTTGCTCGAACTCGGCCTGCAGTTCAGGCTTTTCGACACTGGCCAAAGCCCGGGCGACACGGTCATAAAGCTGCTCTACCCTGGTCTCGCCATTTTTGAGGTACTTCTCATTCAGAACATCCACGCATATGGGCTGCACAGGCATGTCCAACGGTGACAAGAGAGAGGGAGAAAGGGCTTGGTTCATGTATAGGTCACCTCAAATTACATCAAGTACGAGCCTACAGCAGTCGACAGCAAAGTGCATGGCCGACGGTCAAAAAAAGAAGCCCCCCTACCCATCAGCAGGGGCTGGGTAAGCCCCCACTAACCCGTCAGTCACTTAAGCGATAATGCCAAGGCATATTCTTGAGACTCATGGACAACCGCTTTTCGTACTTCCAAAACTTGGCCTTAGCCATTTTGTTTGCAGTCCCCTATTACGTCACCTTTTGGCTGCAGACGCATTGGCTGACGGGTTTTGATTTTGTGCAAGGCGTGAGCCTGTTATTCATCCCAGCGGGCATTAAGATGCTGGCCATCGTGGTGGGTGGCAGCTGGGGCATTGGCGGTGTGTTTGTCACCTCGATCTTGCTGAGCGAATTTGTCTGGGGCGATAACGGTTTTGTCTACGCCTTAATGGCCCAGATTGTCTGGGCGGGTGTACCCTTCATCACCTACCAGATCTTCAAACGGATGCTGCACATTGACGACATGCTGCTGTCCCTCAAGGGCAGCCACATTGCGCTGATCGCTGTAGGAACATCGCTGGCTTCCAGCCTGGCCGACCGAACTTTTCGATATGCAGCAGGCCAGGTTCAAGATGCGGTCTTCAACACCTCCGTCTGGGCCATGACGATTGGTGACATGGGCGGCATTGTGGTGGTTCTCACAGTGGCCGTCATCCTGGCTAACCAGCTGCGCAAAGCACACGTTTAACCACTGCGCTGGCGCGCAAGTCTCTAAGCACGCCAGGTGGCGTGCATTGAGACATTTGCGATGGGAGAAAACTCAGTCTTGTCAGGAAGGCTTCTGTAAGCTTCAAGGACTGGCGG
>JALRIL010000186.1 GCA_023255445.1 Limnohabitans sp.
GCATTTGCGCTGTCGCGTTCATGATGGCTGCGCCGTTGATGTCAGCACCGCTGGATGCCGAAGTGGCCGAAGCGTTGGGCACTTTTTGTGAATCGGTGGCAGTGATGCGCACATGGTCCACGCTGATGCCCAAACCATCGGCACACACCTGCGCCATCTTGGTGTTCAGGCCCTGGCCCATTTCGGTGCCGCCGTGGTTGCAGCTCACCGAGCCGTCCATGTAAACCACCAGCAGCGCGCCGCCTTGGTTCAAGTGCGTGGCGGTGAAGCTGATGCCGAACTTGAGCGGCACCAGCGCGATGCCGCGCTTGCGGGTTTTGCTCTGGGCGTTGAAGGCCTGCACCGCGGCGCGGCGTTCGGCGTACTTCGATTCCTGCTCGACCTGCGCGATCACCTTGTCGCCCACCCAGTCTTCGATGAGCTGGTTGTACTGGGTGGTCATGGTGTCAGGCGTGCCGCTGACGGCCGGGTCCTTGTAGAGGTTGAGCTTGCGCACCTCCAGCGGGTCCTTGCCCAGCGTGGCGGCGATCTCGTCGATGACGGTTTCGATACCGAACATGCCCTGCGGGCCACCAAAGCCTCGGAAGGCGGTGGCACTTTGCGTGTTGGTCTTGCAGCGGTGGCTGACCAGCTTGAGTGCGGGGATGTGGTAGCTGTTGTCGATGTGCAGGCAGGCGCGGTCGTTCACCGGGCCGGAGTAGTCCACGCTGTAGCCACAGCGCGAGGCCAGCATGATGTCGGCGCCCAGGATACGACCGTTGTCGTCAAAGCCCACTTCGTAGTCGATGCGGAAGTCGTGGCGCTTGCCGGTGATGGTCATGTCGTCGTCGCGGTTGACGCGCAGCTTGACCGGCTTTTGCAGCTTGAACGCGGCCAGGGCGGCGCTCTGGCTGAAGATGCTGGCGTTGCCCTCTTTGCCACCAAAGCCCCCGCCCATCCGGCGGCAGATCACTTCGACGTCGTTGGTGCTGAGGTTAAGGGCGGATGCAGCTTCGCGCTGGTTACCGTCGGGGTGCTGGGTGGAGCAGTACAACGTGAGCTGGCCGTCTTCCTTGGGCACCGCGTAGGTGATCTGACCTTCCAGATAAAACTGTTCCTGCTGACCGGTGCGGGTGGTGCCCTTGATCTTGCGCGGCGCGGCGGCAATGGCCGCTGCAGCGTCGCCACGCACGATGCCCTTGGCCGGCATGACAAAACTCTGGGCTTCCAGCGCTTCTTCGATCGTGAGGATGGGTTTCAGTTCCTTGACCAGCACTTTGGCTTTGGCCGCCACTTCGCGGGCGTAGAGCATGCTGCGCGCCACGACCACGGCCACGGCCTGGCCGACGAACTCCACCTTGCCATCGGCCAGGAAGGGGTCGTCGTGCACGATGGGGCCGCAGTTGTTTTCGCCAGGAATGTCCTTGGCGGTGAACACCGCCACCACGCCGTGCTGCGCCAGGATGGCGTCGCGGTCGATGCCATCGCCAATCAGTTCACCATGCGCCACCGGCGACTTGATGAGGGCGGCGTACAAGGTGCCGGCCACTTCGGGAATGTCGTCGATGTAGGTGGCGCCACCGGTCACATGCAGGTGGGCGGATTCGTGCACGATGTCGGTGCCTTGCTGGATGCCAGAGGCCGGCAGCAAATTCTTGATCGGGGTCGGAGCATTCATTTACGCCACCTCTTTCTGTTCTTCGATGAACTCCAAGACAAGGTTGCGAGCCACCAGTGAGCGGTACGCCCAGGTGGCGCGCAGACCGTCGCGCGCGGTGAAGCTGGCGGCAATGGCCGCATCCAGATCGGCCGCTTTCACATCATCGGGCGCGTGGCCTTCGAGCACGGCTTCGAGTTTGGGCGCACGGCAGGGCGCGGGCGCCAAGCCGTTGTAGGCCAGCTTCACACCGCTGAGCTTGCCGCCTTTGAGCGTGTAGCTGATGGCCGCGCAGGTGGCCGAAATGTCCTGCTCGAAACGCTTGCTGACCTTGTGGGCGCGGAACACTTGCCCTGCCACCGGCTTGGGCAACTCGATGGCTTCGATGAACTCGCCGGCCTGCAGCACATTCTGCTTCTGGCCGGTGTAGAACTGGTCGAGCGCCACGGTGCGCGACTTGTCACCCTTGCGCAGCACCAGCGTGGCGCCGAGCGCCATCAGGCAGGGCATGGAGTCGCCAATGGGCGAGCCGTTGGCGATGTTGCCGGCCAGCGTGGCGGTGGAGCGGATCGGGGGCGAGCCGAAACGGCGCAGCACCTCGGCAAAGTCGGGGTAAGCCTGGGCCACCAGGGCTTCCACTTCAGTGATCGATACCACGGCACCGATGCGCCAAGCCTTGGGCGTCTCGGCAATCTGGCGCAGTTCGGCCACATTGCCCAGGTACATGATGTGATCCGGGCGGCTGAATTGTTTGTTGACCTGCAGGCCGATCTCGGTGCTACCGGCCAGCAAGGTGGTGGTCGGGTTCTTGGCCAGGTAGTCGGCCACCTCGGCAATGGTGGCGGGCGAGACGAACTCGTTGCCCTTGCGGGTGCGCACCACGGGCTGCACGATGATGTCGCCGTCCAGGCTCAGCGTGGGCGTCTTGCTGCGTGCAATTTCCTTGAGCAGCGGCACATCGGCTTTGTCGTCCACCTTGAGTTCGCTCTGGCGCTCGCAAGCTTTGGCAGCGGCATCGATGATCGGCTTGTAGCCGGTGCAGCGACACAGGTTGCCGCTCAGGGAATCGGTGATCTGCTGGCGGCTGGGCTGGGGCAGCACCTGCACCAGATTGACCAGACTCATGACGATGCCGGGCGTACAAAAACCGCACTGCGAGCCATGGCACTTGACCATCTCGTCCTGTACCGGGTGCAGCGTGCCGTCGGCCTTTTTCAGGCTCTCGACCGTCTTGACCGATTTACCGTCCAGCGAAGGCAGCAGCTGGATGCAGGCGTTGACCGGCTTGTAGTCGATGGCACTGCCTGCGGCATTGAGTTCACCCACCATGACCACGCAGGCGCCGCAATCGCCCTCGGCGCAACCCTCTTTGGTGCCAGTGCGGTGCAGCTGTTCGCGCAGGTAATCCAGAACAGTGGTGGTTCGGCGCTCGCCCTGGGCTTCGACGATGTGGCCGTCGAGCACAAAGCGCACAGTGTTGGTGACTTGGGTCATGGTGCGTGGAGGTAAAGATTAAACGGTAAGCCCCATTTTAAGGAATCAGGACCCCCGGTAGGTGGAATAACTCCACGGACTGACCAACAAAGGCACATGGTAGTGCTGGTCTTCGTGGGCCACGCCAAAGTCCAAGGCGACCCGGTTCAGGAAATTGGGCTCAGGCAGCTGCACGCCCTTGGCCTTGAAGTACCCGCTCACATCAAACACCAGACGGTAGGTGCCTTTGCGCAAGCTGGTGTTGTCGTAAAGCGGACCGTCGGGGTTACGCCCGTCAGCGTTGAGGGAAAAGGTCTTGACCAGGGTGGCCACTTCGCCCTGGGTCGTGTAGAGAGAAACTGTCATACCTGCAGCGGGGCAGCCATGCATGGTGTCTAAAACGTGTGTACTCAGTCCCATGGTGTTCTTTCCTGAATTGTTTGGGAAAATGGTTTACGCAAGTGTATACAGTTTTGGTTTTTGTGGCTATCATGATGCCATCAACCAGGATCGGCCATGGAACATACCGCCACCCACACCATTGTTGAAGCCCTCACCCGCGCCATTGTGGAGCATCGCCTGCTGCCTGGCGCCAAGCTGGCCGAGCAAAAGCTGGCCGATGTGTTTGGCGTTTCTCGCACGCTGGTGCGACAGGCGCTGTTTCAACTCTCACAGCATCGCCTGATCAGACTCGAGCCCGCGCGTGGCGCTTTTGTAGCCGCCCCTTCGGTGGAAGAAGCCAAGCAGGTCTTTGCCGTGCGCCGCATGCTCGAGCTGGAGATGACCCGCAATTTCATCGCCCAAGCAACCCCCGAGCACATCGCCGCCTTGCGCGAACACGTCCGCCAGGAGGAGCAGGCACTGGACGCCGAAGACGTTCCAGGCCGCACCGAACTGCTGGGCGACTTTCACGTGCTCATGGCCAAGCTCATGGGCAACGATGTGCTGGCCCAGGTGTTGGGCGAGCTGATCTCGCGCTGCGCCCTGATCACGCTCATGTACCAGTCCCGCAACGAAGCGCAAACCTCCACGCACGAACATGCGGGCCTGATCGACGCCTTCGAGAGTAAAAACACCGAGCTGGCCAGCCGCCTGATGCAGGAACACTTGGACCATGTGGAAGCCAGTCTGACCTTTGACCGCAAGATGCCTTCGCACGACGTTTCCATTGCCTTGGCCTGAACATGAGCACCTACGACTCTACCCTCTCCTACCCCCGTGACCTCAAGGGCTATGGCCGACATGTGCCGCACGCGCAGTGGCCCGGCGGCGCGCGCGTGGCCGTCCAGTTTGTGTTGAACTACGAAGAAGGCGGCGAAAACTGCGTGCTGCATGGCGACAAGGCCAGCGAGCAATTTTTGAGCGAAATGTTCAACCCCGCCGCCTTCGAAGCCCGCCACATCAGCATGGAAGGCATCTACGAATACGGCTCGCGTGCCGGCGTGTGGCGCCTGCTGCGCGAGTTTGAAAAACGCGGCCTGCCGCTGACGGTGTTCGGTGTAGCCACGGCGCTGCAAAAGCACGACGACGTGACCGCCGCTTTCAAGGAACTGGGCTACGACATCGCCTGCCACGGCCTCAAGTGGATCCACTACCAAAATATCGATGAAGCAACCGAGCGCGCACACATGGCCGAGGCGATGGAGATTTTGCAAAAGCTGACCGGCGAGCGCCCCCTGGGCTGGTACACCGGGCGCGACAGCCCAAACACCCGCCGCTTGGTGGCCGACTTTGGCGGCTTTGAATACGACAGCGATTACTACGGCGACGACCTGCCCTTCTGGATGAAGGTGCGCAAGAGCGACGGCAGCGTGGTGCCGCAACTGATCGTGCCTTATACGCTGGACTGCAACGACATGCGCTTTGCGCTG
This sequence comes from Limnohabitans sp., assembly GCA_023255445.1. Taxonomy (GTDB): domain Bacteria; phylum Pseudomonadota; class Gammaproteobacteria; order Burkholderiales; family Burkholderiaceae_C; genus Limnohabitans_A. Next base: position 4,981 of record JALRIL010000186.1, read on the forward strand.
CCGCAGGGCTACTCGCACGCCGATCCATTCTTCCAGTACATGAAGGACACCTTTGATGCGCTGTACGCCGAGGGCAATCCGGATGGCGACAACGCCCCCAAGATGATGAGCATCGGCATGCACTGCCGCCTGCTGGGCCGCCCCGGCCGCATCACCGCACTGCAACGCTTTCTGGATCACATCCAGTCGCACGACAAAGTCTGGGTGGCGCGGCGCATCGACATTGCACGGCACTGGAAAGCCGTGCACCCATTTAAGGACTGAACATGGCCCTGACCCTGGACCAACTCAATCATGCATCGCACGCCGAAGCGGCGCAGATGCTCGACGGCTTGTACGAACATTCGCCGTGGATCGCCGAGCGGGCGCTGGCCCAGCGGCCATTCACCTCACTGGCCCACCTGAAACACGCCATGGCGCAGGTGCTGGACGCCGCCGGCCGCGACGCGCAACTCGGCCTGATCCGCGCCCACCCGGAGCTGGCCGGCAAAGCCATGGTCAGCAAAACGCTGACGGCCGAGTCGACCAACGAGCAGACCAAGGCCGGCCTGACCGATTGCACGCCCGACGAGTTCGCCAAGATCCAAAAGCTCAACGCCGACTACAACGCCAAGTTCGGCTGGCCCTTCATCCTGGCGGTGCGCGGCCCGCGTGGCGTGGGCCTGAACAAGGCGCAGATCATCGACGCCTTCGAGCGCCGCCTGCACGGTCACCCCGAGTTTGAATTGGCCGAGTGCCTGCGCAACATCCACCGCATTGTCGAAATCCGCCTGAACGACAAGTTCGGTGTGGAGCCCACACTCGGCCACCAGGTCTGGGACTGGCAAGAACAACTCGCGCAGCACTCCGACCCCGGCTTTGCAGAAGCGGGCCAGCTCACGGTGACCTACCTCACCGACGCGCACCGCGCCTGCGCCCAGCGCATCACCCAAAATATGCGCGACTGCGGTTTTGACGAGGTCTATACCGACGCGGTGGGCAAC
>JALRIL010000064.1 GCA_023255445.1 Limnohabitans sp.
ATTGGCTACGACAACACCGAGTACGGCATTGACTACAAAGGTTGCGCCGTGCTCGTCGCGTATGACAAGCAGTCCAACGACATCGCCCAAGGCGTGGACCATGCGTCGGACGACTACCTCAACATCGGCGCGGGCGACCAGGGCCTGATGTTTGGCTACGCCTGCGACGAGACGCCCGAGCTGATGCCCGCCCCCATTTATTACGCCCACCGTCTGGTCGAGCGTCAGGCCCAGCTGCGCAAGGACGGCCGTCTGCCCTTCCTGCGCCCGGATGCCAAGAGCCAGGTGACCATGCGCTATGTGGACGGCAAGCCCCACAGCATTGACACCGTGGTGCTCTCTACCCAGCACAGCCCCGACCAAAGCGAGACCGCCACCAAGATGAAGGACAGCTTCATCGAGGCGGTGATTGAAGAAATCATCAAACCTGTGCTGCCCAAAGAGTGGCTGCAAGACACCCGCTACCTGATCAACCCCACCGGCCGCTTTGTCATTGGCGGCCCGCAGGGCGACTGTGGTCTGACCGGACGCAAGATCATTGTCGACACCTACGGCGGCGCCTGCCCCCACGGCGGTGGTGCCTTCTCTGGCAAAGATCCGACCAAGGTGGACCGTTCGGCCGCTTACGCTGCGCGCTATGTCGCCAAGAACGTGGTCGCTGCGGGCCTGGCCAAGCAGTGCCAGGTGCAAGTGGCTTACGCCATTGGTGTGGCCGAGCCGATGAACATTACCGTGTACACCGAAGGCACGGGCATCATCAGCGACGACAAGATTGCCGAGCTGGTGCGCGCGCACTTTGACCTGCGCCCGCGCGGCATCATTCAGATGCTGGACCTGCTGCGCCCCATCTACAGCAAGACCGCTGCCTATGGTCACTTTGGTCGTGACGAGCCCGAGTTCAGCTGGGAGCGTACTGACAAAGCGGCTGCGCTGCGCGCTGCTGCGGGGCTGTAACTGTTTATAAGGAACTCCGCATGAAATCCGCGCACGATCTGCTGGTGGCTGCCAAAGCCCAGGTTCAGGAAATCGACGTCACCCAGGCACAGACGGCCATTGCGGCCGCTCAAGTGCTGGTGGATGTTCGCGAGGCCGATGAATATACAGCTGGCCACATTCCTGGCGCACTGCACATTTCGCGCGGCATGCTGGAGTTTAAATTTGCAGCCAACCCTGACTTGCAAGATCGCAACCTGCGCATCGTGCTGTATTGCAAGACCAGCGGTCGCGCTGCGCTCAGCGCTGTGGCCTTGCAGACCATGGGCTACACCCATGTGCAGTCCATAGCCGGCGGCTTCGATGCCTGGACGGGCGCAGGTCTGCCTGTTGAAAAACTCTCATCACCTTCGTTCGAATAAGCAAGTTGCACGGCTTCAACTCAGGCAAAGCCTGCTGGGCACTGCACTTTGCACGACCAACACACCCCGTCAGTTTGACCTGAGGGCAGGCAAACGTTAATAGTGAATGGAACCGGGCACACCGCCCCCCACCACAATGGCATCGCCATGGATGGCGCGGGAACGGGGGGAGGCTAGAAAAGCCACCACATCTGCCACCTCTTGGGCATTCACCAATTTGCCCGTGCTGTTGCCTGCATCGAGCTCGGCTCGGATCTGCTCTTGAGTCACCCCACGGCTTTGCGCCCTGTGCGTCAGCATGTCGGACGTGCGCTCTGTCTCTGTCGTCCCGGGGTGTACCACGGTGACGTTGATGCCCTTCGGGCCCAATTCGTCAGCCAGGTTTTTGGTCAATGCAGCAACGGATACATTGCGAATGCTGCCGACTGCATTGCCGGTGCTACGCGCGGCCAGCCCGCTGATGTTGATGATCCGTCCCCACCCCCTGCCAATCATGCCCGGCGCGACGGCTTGAATGACGCGCAAGTACCCCATGACCTTGACATCCATTTGAGCCTGCAAGTAGCTGGCCGTGATCTCGGACATACGGGGCGGCGGCGCATAGCCTGCGGGTTCGGCAGCGGCGTTGACGAGGATGTCCACACTGCCACCCAAAGCCGTCTCGGCCTGCGCCACAGCGCGACGCACCTCCATCTCGCTGCGGGTGTCGGCAACCACGCCCACCACACGACGACCGGTCTGCTGCGAGAGCGAGTGAGCGACCGCCTCCAGTGTCTGCGGATCGCGCGCCAGCAGTGCCACGTCCACACCCTCCATCGCCAAGGCATAAGCCACGGCCTTGCCAATACCCCGGCTGCCGCCAGTCACCAGGGCCCGTTTGTCTGTGAGTTGCAGATCCATGGCAACAATTTAACGCAGAACACCTGCAAAGTAAGCTGACAATTCGTCAAAAGCATCAAGCGGCAGGACATGCGCCACATACTGGTCTGGGCGCACCACAATCATGCAGCCATGCTCACGGTGAATACCCCGCATGTCATAGATGTCCCCGACTCCTTTGTGATCCACGCAAAAGATTTTTTCATGGTCCTGCAGGCCCAGCTTGCCGGTTTTGGGTTTGAACAGCGAGGGCATGTCGCCATAGTTGAGCTGATCAAACGTTGCCTGGAAGATGGCGCGCACGTCGATGATGGCATCAATGTCTTCGCCCGCCCGCGTGTGCCTGACCACAGGTGAATGGGGATGGGTTTCTAGCCATTGCGCTAATGTGCTCATGACGCCGCCCGCCTGACCTTGATCGCCATGGCCGGCAAAGACATAAATGCGCCAGCGGGCATCAGCCTCGGCCGCGTGACCGAGCTGCATTTGTTTGGCATCAGACAAGCGCACCACAGGTGCAGAGTGGAAACGACGGCCAATCTCTTGCCCTTTGGCCAATGACTGGTGAGCGGATGCGGCAAACAGTGCGGAGGTATCGTATTTAACGGCCGTACCTCCGGTGAACTCCAGGTTGGCCTTGAACTGTCGAATGATGCGCGGCTCCTCGGTGCCATCCCGTTCAGCCTGCGTGGTGGGGGCAGACATGATGCGGGCCCATTCGTGGTCTGTCTCGACCAGACGCTTGGCTTCCGTCAAACGTTCTTTAGAGTAACTGCGCAACAAGCTGGGATCGGCCCGACCCTGCAGCACATGCACCAGCTTCCAGCCCAGGTTGAACGTATCTTGCATCGAGACATTCATGCCCTGCCCCGCCTTGGGCGAATGGGTGTGACAGGCATCTCCGGCTGTGAAGACCCTCGGGTTACCGGTACCGTTTTCACCAATATCGTCAAACTTGTCGGTAATGCTGTGGCCGATATCGTAAATAGACCACCAGACCACCTCCTTCACATCGATCGTATAAGGCCTGATGATGCGGTTGGCAGCAGCGATCATGTCGTTCTGCGTCAATTTGCGTTGTACGGCTTTTTCATCGGGACGCAGCTTGTCCAGCTCCACATACATCCTGAAGATGTAGCCACCTTCGCGAGGAAGGATCAGCACATTACCTTCATTGGCGGAGGAAACCAGACACTTTTGCCGAACGTCCGGGAAGTCGGTGTTGGCCAGAATATCCATCACACCCCAGGCTTGGTGGGCCGCGTCGCCATGCAGTTCACCACCAATGGCTTTTCGGACCTTGGAGTGCGCACCATCACATCCCACGACATAGTTGGCACGCACGGTACGGGTTGCCCACCAGTTGATGCCCGTGGCGTCTTTCAAGGTGACGGTGACGGGGTACTCCGTGGCACTGTGATCAATGGTCAGACTTTCGACCTCCCAACCATAATCAGGCTCCAGTCGTGACGGCGAGTTGCGCATGACCTCCAGGAACAACTCGTGCAGTCTGGCTTGATTGATCAGGATGTGTGGCATCTCCGAACTGTCGTCTGCCACGTCCTGCACTCGCCCCACACGTTTAATGTGCGCCGGGTTCTTGGGGTCGGGCATCCAGAAGTTGGTCTGGTTGACCCAATAAGTCTCACGCTTGACCTTGTCGGCAATGCCAAAGGCCTGAAACATTTCCATGGTGCGGGTGTTGATGCCATCAGCTTTGCCCTTGATGATGTTACCGGGCATACGCTCGATGATCATCGTCTCGATCTCGGGAAACTGAGACAGTTGCGCTGCCAGGCATAAGCCAGCGGGACCAGTGCCCGCTATCAGAACATCGACTTTTTCGGGCAAGGGCTCATTCACACCACGGTTGCGGCGGTCGGGCGCCGCTTGCTTGATGTCCGGGTTACCACCACGAAATCCGTCTTTATAAAACTGCATTTCCTGTCTCCAAAGAATGACACGGCGCCGCTTTTCGGCTCGAGACAAATAATAACTGTACTTATTAATTGCTGTCAAGAAGCTATGTGCAAATAGCAAAAGGGGCGATTCCTCGCCCCTTTTGCTGTCTATTTTCCGGAAACGATGAACACTGGACTCAGGCCCAGTGCAGTCACGCCATCAATAGCTGCGTCGACCACCGCCACCAAAGCCGCCACCGAAACCACCGCTACGTGGGGGGCGGGCTTCCATAGGACGAGCCACATTGACGGTCAAGTCACGACCGCCCATATTGCGACCGTGCAGGCCTTCAATGGCTGCCTGAGCCTCTTCAGGGCTGGACATTTCTACGAAACCAAAGCCTTTGGAACGACCGGTGTCGCGCTCCATCATCACCTTGGCCGATTGAACATGGCCATAAGCGGAGAATTCTTGTTGCAGATCATCGTCGCGAACCGAGTAAGACAGGTTGCCAACGTACAGTTTGTTGCTCATGGTTGAGCCTTTCAGAAAATGCGCCCACCGAAAATTCGGGCGCTGGTTGGATAAAAAAATTGAAGTTCAGTGCTTGCGCTTGAACGCAGGCGCGCCAACACGAGGTGGGCGATTTTCAAGATGGCGGAAAGTGATGCGACCTTTAGACAAGTCATAAGGAGACATCTCCAGCGTGACCTTATCACCTGCCAGAATGCGGATGCTGTGCTTGCGCATCTTGCCACCGGTGTAAGCCACCAATTTATGGCCGTTGTCCAGCGTCACGCGATAACGCATATCAGGCAAGACTTCGTCCACTTTGCCTTGCATCTCGATCGGTTCTTCTTTGGCCATGATGGTTCCTTTCTGGTGATGTGTTCAGGTCAGTGATGCCGGGTTCAGCAACCAGTACCGGCCTTGTGCGGCCGCATACGTCAAGGCACTGTCCTTGTTGTTGAATTCGGGTTTGAAGGTATAGACCCGGTCATGGGTCTGCGTGCCCTGCCCCCTGCGGATGGAGAGCGACGCCACAAAACGGCCCGCAGCATCCGAACGGGTCAGCGGGGTGATGAGAAATTTGCCAACAGTAAATGGCAATGAAGACAAGGAAGACATATAAAAACTTTTTAATGTGGGCTGGTAGAGCCCTGAGTCATGCTGGTCACGCGCTGCAACACAGCATGGGCAAATACGACGACATACGAGTCGCGAAAGTGAAGCTTGCCAATTGGAAAAGTGTGACCACCTGAATTGCCCGGAGCTTGTGAGCGTTGGTGGAGGTGTGCGGTGTTGGGGAACCGCTGCCCATATCAGACCTTGTTGCAGCGAAGGTAAGCAAATGACTGCAACGAACGAATTATACCTTTGAATTAAATTTATTGTTTATGTGCCCCAACCGAAGCTCCAAGCTGGGCAAGATTCAAGAAAAGCCCCAACTCAAATGAGTTGGGGTTGGTGTATTGGTGGTGGATGGTTCACCACTCAGGAACTTTCTATTCTCACTCGATCATGCTAGCGGGTACTAGAGCGTGAATGCAAGATGCTGTAATCAATGTGGCATCCACCACGGTGCCCGTCTTGAGCATCAGACCACGATCGACCAGTTTGGCGTTTACGGTTGCCAGAATCTGTTGACCCAACCCATGAGCTTCGAGCATGTGGCGAAACCGCAGGATAGCGCTTTCGTCAGGCAAGCGGGTCATGCCTGCGTCCAGGTAGGCAAACTCTTGGTAAAGCGGGATGAAGGCAGAGCCTCTTCCATGGCGGGGTCGGAGTGGCCGAAGAACTACTGCAGCAGGTGTATGCGCAGCATCTCCTTTGTCGCAAAAGGAGGCCGACTGGTTTTCCCGCAGGCTCGTGCGGTGCGATCAGTACCAACAACTCAGACTATGGTACTACCAGATTCGTCTCATCGAGGAATTCCAGCTTGCGCGTACGCATAGTGACAAGCTCTAATCCGGTGGATGCAAGGTTCATTTCTTTCATGGCTCAACTGTCTCAGATCAAGCCCTCATGGGGCTGACTGTTGCAGACCATTCCTTAGTCATTAGGACTGGTACAGGTAGTCATCTGAACGAACCGTCAAGTTATTGGTGTCTAGATGCACGATCTGTACCGCGTACGCCCGGTCGTCGGCAACCCCTACGTCATTCGCTGTCACGTTGGTTCCCTCAGAAACATTTTTGACAGCCGCTTTGGCGTCGATTTCCGCCTGCGTTAACACAAAGGACGATTGCGTTCCGTTCTCGTTGATGATGATCATGGTGTCGCCCACAGCCGCATCCACCAATTCCACTCTGACGGCCGGAGTTGTGTCTCCAGAGTTCGTCGGGGAGACAGACGACACATAGGCGTCACTCGTTAAGATTTGCTCCAGCTCGTAGGCCTTGGCTTGCGCTTCGTTGTAATTCGCAGAAGCAGGCATTTGTGGCAGTGTGGCCTGGGAGGCCAGATGCGACAGGACGTCACTCAAATTGCTGTCTGTGGCAAAACTCTGTCCAGGCAACAAAAGGTTGATTTCTGCCGCCGTCAGCTGAATCCCATTGGAAACACCATTGGCTTGATAGTCGGCAAGATTCGAAAACTCGACAACGCCCGCCGCATCAAAAACGGCTTGCCACAGTGCAGCCTGCTCACTCGCATCATCAAACCAGCTTGTGTCAGGGGCTTTGGCTTTGACACCTTGGTACAGCGAGGTGACTTGGTCTCGCCAAGTTGCCAAACTGTTCGAAATATTGAGCAGGTTAACGCCCATGCTGTTGTCCACCAGGTTCGACAGGTAGAGGTTGGCTGCGGCTACGGCAGGTTGACCAAAAGTATCGAGGGCCGAAACACCTGCCAGGTGGTAGTCCTCGAAAGTCGGTGTGCTTGCGTTGGCCACACCATTTAAGAAATCTGACACAACCGCATAGTGCGCGTCTTGGGTGGCTTTGGCTGTTTCAGCCAAGCTCACCAGACTTGCAGTTGTAGCCAGTGCGGAACTGTCGCTGGCAATCACCGCCGTGTTCAAGGCGTTCAAGTCGTCTGCGGTTACGGCCAAGGCACCAGCCTTGAGGTAAGTCTCCAAGGAAACCGGGGTTGGATTCGTCGCCGGATCAGCATCGGCATAGGCTTGAATCGTGGCCAGCGCGCTGGCCATATCGCTCTTGGCCGACGCGACCTGCGCATTGATAGTGGCGAGGCTAATCGGTGCGGTCAGCCCAGCGTGTGCCAGCACATTGTTCATGGCGTACACGGTGGAGGCGTCTACGCCAGTAACACCTGCTGAAACGTACTCCTCAAACGTCGGGCTTGTGCGCACCTCGATCCGCTGGACCGTGGCGTACAGCTCCGCCAGGTTGAGGACGTCACCCGGGTCGAAAGTGTCCGTAAATTTGATGCGATAACCAAAGCAAGGGGTGCTCGCGTTGACATGCAGGGTATACGTCTGGGGGGGCTCGCTGCCTCCGTTATCGGTCAGCCCAGTTGAAGCCAGCGTTGACAGCGTGGTCGCATTCAATTGAACCCAGGTCTGCGTTTCAGCAGAGAACCCCTCCAGCACCCAACTCTTGGGGAAGCGGTCCGCAAAACCGTAACGGGTCTTGAAAATGATGTCTTTTAAGAGCAAAGGTTCAGGATTGGTGGTGTCCCTCCACCCGAGAACCGGGTTGGTACCTCCGGGCGATACAGAAAGCGCTTCAACAACGCCCACGTTAGTTGAGGAATTTGGCACCGACCCGTCAAACGCATAGCGTGGCTCAAACCCCCCTGTGTTCCAGTTCGACCAAATAAATTCGCCGCCTCCCATCGATGTTTGCGTCGAATTGTTGCTGGCCAGATCGTGCGGGAAAAATTCAAACGCATCACCACCCGCGCGAACCAGTCGTGGGTCCAGTGCAAAGTCCGACAAACGCTGAAGCGCAGCCAGCTTGGCGATCTCAGACGAGGTATCCACGCCCAAACTACCACCGGTGACACTCTGGACAACCGTGTTGTACGGTCCGACGTTGAAAGACGTCACACCCAAAGCACCGGCATCGGCGTAATCTTGCACGGTGGGTGCCACGGCACCGCCACCCGCGTAGTCGATGAATTTTGCGATTGCGCTCAGCTTGGTACTCGCGTTATCAATCACTGCTTGTTGCAAAACGTCCGTGCTGGCATGGGTGTCGCCAGCATCTGCCCCCACCGAGGCCTGGGCGAACAACTCATTGAGCGCCGGAATCATCTTGGCCGTGATCGCGCTGTCATTGGGCATGGTCAAGCCGGCGTTCTGGTAATCCAACAGCGTCGGTGTCGGTGAACTCACACCGTCGGCGTTGGCATACGCCGCAATCTTTTCAACGGCAACCTGCCTGACGATGGCTTGAATTTCAGCCGTCGTGTTGGTCGCTTCGTAATTGGTCGCCGATCCAATGCCGGCTAATTTGGCGTTGACTGCCGCCAAGTATTCGCTGTTCACCCCCTTCACCCCGGCTTCGAAGTAATCTGCGGCAGTGGGCACTGGGTACAAGCTCGGATGAGCGCCGTTATCTTCAGCGTACTCGGCAATCTTCTCAACAGCCAAGAAAGCGCCTCGTTTTTCCAAGGCTTCTTGCACAAGCCGTGCAATCTCAGTCTTGTCGTCGGCTAGGCCGCTGGCTGCGTCCTGTGCAAACTGGTTCACAAAGGCCAGGTTGCTGTCGTCCACCGCATAGACGCCCAGGGCGTGGTAATCCGCCTTGGTGGGCGCCGATAAGGTGCCCGCAGAAGTTGCATCTGCATACGCTTGAATGCGGGACTGCGACACCACCGCTTGAATCTCAGCGTGGGTATCGGCACCACCGGTCGACAAGGCCAAGATCTTGGCATTGATCGCCGACAGGTTGTCGGTATCCACTCCCGCAATGCCCGCAGCGGCGTAGTCTGACTCGCTCAGTGTGCTCACACCATTGGCTGCGTTGTTGTAGTTCTCGATCTTGCCAATCGCTGCCACCACGCCATCCACCACCGATTGCAGTTTGGGGTTGGTGTCGGTGTCCGACAGCGCTTTGTGGCGCATCACCTCGTTGACGGCTGCCAAGTTGGCCGCCGTGACGCCCGTGACGCCAGCCTGCACAAAGTCGTTGAGCGTCATCTCCACATTGGCCAGGGCCTCTGTGGCGTACACCGTCATGGTTCTCACACCCGATTTGACCGTTGAACGGTCCGTCGGCATGCCGCCGTACTCAATGAAATAGCCAACCGTGTTCCAGACGGCGTTCGCACCCGTCAAATTAACGCTGTTGGGCAAATCGTTCCACTGGCCAGCCGTCACACCACTCGGTACGGCACTGCCCGCAAACATCATCCCGAAGTCTTCGTTACCAGCGTTGTCCGGCTGGCCCGCAGTCCAGTTCGTGTAAGACAGCTGATTGCCCGCCTCGGGACCGCTCTCCCACTTGAAGGTGCCCTCCGTGACCTGATCGCTCATGCCCAACCAGCCATTGGCGGCCACTTTGGCCAGCAAGATTTGGTTTTCTGCCGCATCTGTCACAGTGGCCAAGTAACCTGTCATGCCTGCAAAGGTCTTGGTCTCGGCCTCTGCTTTTGCTGCCGTCCAACTGATGCCAGAGGGATGGCTGACATATGAATAGTAATGTCCATTGGCGGGGTTAAAGACCGCGCCGCCTGGCTGCACATCCAAGCTGATACTGACCTTTTCTTGTCCCGCCGTGATGCTTGTCTGCAGCGTCTTCAAGGCCGCATTGATCTGCGCTTGGGTACCCTCAATACAAATCTCGGCACCACCAGTCTCCGCGTTGGAAAAGCCTGTTGCGATGGCCGTGGTGCCAGACAAGCTCCCAATCCTGACCGTACCGCCCGTGGCGGTCACCACCACCCGGTTCAGGGCCTGGCTCTCAAAGCCTGTCAGCGCGTCGCCGATGTACACATTGGTGTAAACGCCCATGTCGGCCTGCACCAAACCCGTATCGGTGATGCCCGTCGCTTCGCTGAAGTTCGTTCGGTCAAACGCCAAGGTGTAGCTGCTGGCACTCTCCTGGCCCGTCGCGTCCACCACTGAGAAGTTCAGCCAGGCCGGCGTCTTGGTGTCAGTGGCTGTGAAGGTCAGCTTTCCGGCCTCCAGGTCGGCCGCAGAAATCACCTGCCCTGCAGTGACTGCCACGTTGTCCAGCTTCAAACTGCCACTTCCCGGTAGCGAAACCACCTTCACCCCCGACTGCGCGTCGCCGTTGGGGTCCGCAAAGTCGCCGAAAGCCGACTTCTTCAGGGTGACCGTACTGATTCCCGGCACATTCACCTGCGCATCGTGCGAGATGGGCTTGATGTGCGCCACGCTGTCGGTGGCCAACTTGTTGATGGCGGCGTCGGCAGGCGTCACCAGGGCTTCCCAAGAGGCTTTGGTGTCGGTCGTACTGGCCGCTGCCGTCTTGACCTGGTAGTTCATGGCCGCTGCGTTATCGGCGTCGGCCCCCGTGATCCCTGCTGCCAGGTAGTCGTCGCCCGTGGGTGCTTGCGATGCGCCCTGTGTGGCGTTGTAGTTTTTGATGATAGCCCGTGAGACAAAGGCCTGAATTTCCTCGACGCTGTCGATCAATGGTCGGGTCAGACCCTCGCTGGCTTTGTAGCTGGGCAAAAGGTTGAGCACTGCAGACATGGTGCCTGCGCTACCAACTCGGCTCAGCCCGGCGTTGCTGAAATCCGTCAGGCTGAACTGCGCCGCGGTGACACCGCCCTCGCCCATCATGTAATTGACGAACTTCTCCAGGGCCGCCAAACGCGGCGCTGCCGCATCGATCACGGCCTGCTGTTGGCCAGCCGTACCCGCTGGCGCATCGCCGGCGTCATCGCCCACGGCTGTGGAGCCGAACATGGCGTTGACAAACGGCAGTTGGTTGGCGGTGATGGCGTTGCCAGCGGCCTTCAGCCCAGCGTTGGTGAAGTCCTGCACCGTGGGCACCGGCGTTCCGGCCGCTGCGTCGGCGTTGGCGTAGGCGGCAATCTTGTAGATCGCGGTTTGCTTGATCAGCGCTTGCACCTCTGCGCGGGTGTCTGCCGCTGCAAAGTTCGTGGTGATGCCCGCGCGGGCCAAGCTGACGTTGATTTCCGCTTCGTTACTGGCCGTTACCCCAACCAAACCAGCGGCGGCGTAATCGCTGGCCGCCGGCGCTGGGTAGGTGCTGAGGTCTGCGCCGTTGTTGTCGGCATAGTTGGCAATCTTGACCAAAGCAAGCACGCGGCTTGCCGCAGCGTCAATCACGGCCTGCTGTTGTACTGCTGTGCCGGCGGGGGTGTCACTAACATCCTGGCCCACCGTTGTTTCGGCAAACAATTCATTGATGGCTGCAAGCGATGCATCGGAAATGGCAACCTGGTTGGGAAGACTCAACCGGGCGTTGGCATAGTCCTGCGCGGTTGGCGCATCCGTGGTGCCATCGCTGTTGGCAAAGGCTGCAATCTTCGCCACTGCGGCGCCGTAGATCACGTTTTCCTGAAGCTCTTTGGTGGTGTCGGTTTGACTGGCCGTCAGGCTACGCAAAACGCTGTTGACAGTAGCAATGTTCTGCGCAGTTGCGCCCACCACCCCTGCATCCAGGTAGTCTTGAACGGTCGGGTCGTTGCCACCCACGCCATCGACGTCGGCGTAATGACGCAGCTTTGCGACCGCGTTCAGGCGAACCTGGTCGTCGTTCATCAAAGCTTGAATGCGGGCCACGGTGTCCGCGGGTGCATCACCAGCATCGTCACCGACCCGCGTTGCTTCATAAATCTCATCAATGGCCGCAATATTGGTGTCATCAATGGCGACCTGCGTCACCGTGCTGACACCGTTGACCGTCTGGGTCACCACCCGGTTGACGATCCCCACATGGGCAAAGTCCGCCACGCTGATGACGTCGTCTGGGTCGGTTGGAGAGCTGATGGTGTCACCATCCCAGTCCACAACACCATCGCCATTGGCATAGGCGGTGATCTTGCCCAGGGCATTGCGCAGGGCAAGCAGCTGATCGGTGATTTCGGTTCGGCTGTCAGAGGCCGTGCCGTCATCGGCCAACAAAGCGATTCGACGGCACAGATCGGCCGCCTCCACTTCATCAGCGACGTTCACGCCCAAGGTGGCCCATTCGGCTTGGGTCACAGACACCCCAGCCACACCGGCTGCCACTTGGCCCACTTGGCCGGCCGCGTCCACCAGCGCCTGTAGCTCGGTCGTGGTGTCAGCTTGGGTATCGTCAGTGGCTCGCCCCAACACATCACGCACCAAGGCCAATTGGGCGGTGCGCAATTCACCTTCTGGCAACAGCGTAACGCCCAGGTTCAGGTAATCCTGCGCGACCGGCGCAGGCGCTGCAGGGTTGGCGCTGGCGCTCAGCACAACGCTGTAGCTGTTGACCAGCGTTTGCACCGATTCCAGGTGGTCCAAGACCAAGGGCGTGGAAGCCACAGCCGTCTGGATGGCAGCCAAGTTGCTGTCATCAACGCCGCTGACCCCCATGTCCGCAAAGGTGTCTGGTGTTAAAGCAGCGGTTTCGTTGCTGGTGGAGGCCAAGAAGATGGCGTCCAGGGCCAGCACGGCGTCGTGCACCAAGGTGCTGAGTTCTTCGAAGGTATCCACGCCTGCAGACACCACGTCGCGAATGACCTTTTGTGCCGCTGTCAGGTTTTGTGCGGTCACCCAGTTCACCGCCAGCAACAGATTCAGCTCCGTCGCCGACGGTGCGGGTGCGGCGTCACTTTGAGCGTGGCTCAAAACTTTGTCTGCGGCATTGAGCAGATTTTGCAGCTCGGCAACCGTATCAACGTCAGCCGTGTTGTGCGCCCGGATGACTCCTTGCAGCAAGCGCACCTGTTCGGTGCTGCGCTGGGCATCGCCCGACAACACCACACCGACATTGAGCAGATCCGTGGCCACAGGCAAGGACGCGCTGTCAGCGGCAGCCGACTCCAAGATACGGTTGTAACTGTCCACGATGGTCTGGATTTGCTCCAAACTCACCGCGTTGATGGGGGTGTTTTTCAGGGCGTCATTGATCGCAGCCACATTGGCCGCGTTCACGTTCTCAGCCCCCATGTGCGCGTAGGTGTCCGGCGTGATCGCCGACACATTCGCAGCCGTCCCGGCGCTGACCGCTTGGGTCAGCGTACCCAGAGAGGTCGCCGCGCGGTTGAGCAGTGCCACCATCTCAGCATAGGTATCGACCGTGGACAGGGCGCCACCAGCGGCCTGATCGGCCAGCACTTTTTGCAGCGCGCTCAGGTTGTCACTCGTTGCGCTGGAAATACCCAACAGTTCCAAGTCCTCCAAAGTGGGCTCAATAGGCGCACCCTGGGCGTCCACGGCGCCTTGGGCGTTTTGCAAGACGCGCGTCGAGGCGTCCAGCAAACGCTGAACTTCAGCCACCGTGTCCACGTCGGCGGTGCCTTTGCTGGCGATGACGCCCGCCAACAAGCTCACCTGGGCGCTTTGTTGCGCTTGCTGCGCAGCTTGCACAGCCGTTGATGCGCTCGGGTCCACCGCCACCAGCGTCACACCGATGTTGGCGTAATCTTGTGCCGTGGGGGCAGTACCCGTTTCGGTCGCCTCCAACACCACGTTGTAGCTGTCAACCACAGGTTGAATCTGCGTCCACAAATCCTTGCCCGCATCAAACCGGGCGCGAACCGCGCTCAAGGCATCGGTGAGTGCAGACAGGTTGTTCTGGCTGACATGGGCCACCCCCATGTCGGCGAAGTCATTGACCGTGGGCAGCGCCGCTGAAGACCCATTTTGGGTGTCGGCAAACAAGGCCACTTTTTGCGAAGCCGCCGCCACGCCATTGGCCAGCGCTTCAACCACCGCCACCTCGAGCATATCGGGCGAGAGCGTTGCGTAAGTGACCGGCGTGACCCCCGAGGCACTTCTCACCACCGGCTCGATCGCACTGATCGATGACTCAATCGGCCGCATGACCAGCCCGTTGGCTTTCCAGGTCGCCACCAGCGATTGCCCATCGGAGCCCAAGGCCAGCGTGTACGGCAGCCCGGAATAGGCGCTGTCGCTCGTGAGTTTATTGAGCAGGGTTGTCGGCGTATCGGTTGCCAGCTTCTCGGCACTGATCGACAAACCACCAAAGGCAACCGTGACCGTGCCAGTCGAGGCTGGCACCTGGATG
The DNA here is from genome assembly GCA_023255445.1 of Limnohabitans sp. Taxonomy (GTDB): domain Bacteria; phylum Pseudomonadota; class Gammaproteobacteria; order Burkholderiales; family Burkholderiaceae_C; genus Limnohabitans_A. Next base: position 14,261 of record JALRIL010000064.1, read on the forward strand.
GTCTGTTTCGCCACATGGCTGGGATCGCCCAAAGCATCTTGCCTCACCGCACACGCCACATCTGCAGCCTGGGCGTAGTCCAACGCGATGTTGTTCAGGTTGTAGCCAGCTCTGAACTTGGCGGTCCAGGTCAAGCCACCATCGGCAGTGACCCAGACCGGGCCGGTACCCGATTGGCTGCTGAAACTGCCCGTCACCAGGCTCACCACATCGTCTGGCAAGCGACCTAGGCGAGTCCCAAAACTCAGCGTAGCCACCGTGCTTTCGCCGGCGCCCAATGCGCCTGTACCGTGTACATCCTGAAGCGTCAGCGTCTGGTTGGCACCCGCCAAAACCTCGTCAAGCTTGTCCGCAAAGACACGGTTGACCGAGGCCAGCATGGTGTCATCGACCGTCTGAATATCCAGTGCCTTCAGGTCTTGCATGCCCAGCCCACTGACTGCGGGCGTGGAAACGGTTGATGTGTAGTCCGTGGTGGTGCTGGTACTTGTCTGCAGCGATGCAAGGATCGACGCTGTCACCGCTCCGGCAGCCTTCCAAGTGGCTACCAGCGATTGGCTATTCGCGCTCAGAGACAGCGTGTACGGCTGGCTTGCGTAATCAGGATCGGCTTTCAACTTGGCGAGCAAGGAAGCCGGGGTGTCGCTTGCCTGCTTTTCGGCCGACAAGGTCACGTTGTTGAAAGTGACATTCACGGTTCCGTTTGCCGCCGGAATACTGACCGACTGCTTGGCATAGTTGGCCAGATCGCCCGCCACATCACGGGTCACGGCTACCTGTGTGGTCGCAGTGGTGATCAGCGTCTTGGACGCGGAGGCGGCAGGTTGATCCGCAAAATTTTTGTAGCTGATGCTCAGGCCATTACCTGCGCCGTTGCTAGCGACCACATAGGGCAGGTCGGCGTAGCCGGCCTGGCCCTGGATCGCCTGCACCACGTCTGCCACCGAAGGGTTGGGGTCAGCACTCAGGTCTACCTGGTAGGTTTGCGCACCGATGTGCACCGTGTAGGTCGTCGGTGACAGCACCCCGTCGTTCGCCGCAGCGATCGCCAGGTTTTGTACCTCGCTTTGCAATGCGCTGCTCGCTGCAGAGGCACTGGTCGCACCTGCACGCAGGGTGTCGACTGCGTCAACAGCCTGGGCGATGGCTTCAATTTTGGCGCGCGTGTCGACACTGGCGTCGCCATTGGCATCGCTCAAGCGGTTCAGCAGGGCATCCATGAACTGGTAGGCATCGCTGGACGTATCGGTCCCGATCACGTCGCTTACGGCGCCGATGATGACCTCATTGCGGGCGTCATCGCCGCCCGAGTTCCCCACCAAGTCAGCGGTGCTGGCTTGTACCTGGAACACCGAGCGATCATCGCCGAGTGCAAAGGTGGGCTCCGGGATATAGCCTGGCTCATTGGCTGCACGGGTCTGCTCGGCCAGCGAAATGGCCTGGGTCAGATCCATCGACCAGTCAAAGGCATAGGTATTGGTGGCTGCGTCATAGGTCACGTTGGTGACCTGTACGCCGGCTGGTGGGGTGCCGACCGGATTGGTACTCAGGAACGCGGTCGAAATCACGTACTTGAGCGATGGATCAGCGCTGTTGTTCAGCAAAATCTGGAAGTTGGCACCGCTGTTGATGCCGGTGACCGCCCCCTTGACCAGCAAGGGCGCATCCGGTGTTGGGGTTTGAACACTGGTTTCCGGCGGAATGATGTCCACAGCCAGCAAGACGGGTGCACTGAAGTCACCTGGCGCGGGCATCGCGCTGGGTGTTTCATCCAAGGTGGCTTTAGTCACAATGGCAGAGCGCACCGCCACCTCCGTGGCATCACCCTGCGCGTAAATCGTATTCAGTGGCACAGGAACCAAGGGCTGGCCGAAGGCATCGCGTGGCATTTGCTCCGTGATGACAGCCACAAATCCATTCGGTTCGCCAAATCCCGGATCGCCTACATTGAGCTTGACCCACTGGCCAGAGCCATCCTGCGCGTATGTCTTGACGCCCCACTGGACAAACACCTTGTCCCCAGGCTGGGCGCCCTTGACGGGCAGAACGGTAATCTCAGCCTCGGCCAAGTTCAAACCGTAATGGGCGGCAGCGGCGTCTGCAATGTAGGCAACATCGATCAAACTCTCATTCACACCTGAGCTGTCAAGCTGACCGTTGGTGCTGGCCAGCGTCTGAGCCAGGATGTCCGCACCAGCTTGACGCAAGGCGTAGCTCTCGGTACCGCCCAGCGACACCTTTTTGATCTCGGCAGCTAATTCGTTGATGGTGTCAAACACCCCACCCGAGCTCACGTCTCTGGCCGACAACATCGCCAGCACCTGGCCATATTTTTCACCCGCCGAGACGCCATCTGTTGTATTGAACTGCTCAACGGAAACACCTGTGCTGGTTTGCACCTGCGCTGAATTGACCACCACGGCCTGCGTAGCCACGATGGACTCCAGACCAAAGATCTTGGCAATGCCATCGTTGACGGCCTCAACCGACTGTTTGGTCAACGGTGCACTAGCCAGCGGCACACCATCGAGCAATTTGTTGACAGCCAGCTCAGTCAACGGTGAAACCGTCACCGCGTACTGACCCGCGTCCTCGCAGGTCAGCATGGCGCGCATGACGGCAGGCGCCGTGCCGTCCGACAGACTTTTTGGCAATCCCGTCGCTTCATCCAAATAATCTGGGGAAGCATCCGTATCAATCACCTCAACCAGCACTGGGCCACGGTAGCCCCCGGGGTAGGTGGTGCTCGGCGCAATCGTGATCAAGGCACGGCCCGTGTTCGGATCGATGGTGCCCGTGGCACCTGGCAGCAAGTCACCGTTGGCGTCGTACACCCTCACGGTGGACTCATCACCAATGAACAGGCCATTGGTTGGGATCGTCTCTAAAAAGATGGACTGGGTGTCGACATACTGCGCATGGCTAATCACCGAAGCGTTGGGATTACCAGCAAAGTCAACGATCTTCCCCGCCGGAATACTGACCACCAGATCGCCCATCATGCGATCTGGCACATCCACATCCACCAGCAAGCTGGTGCGTATCTCTTGACCGTTCTCGTCAGTGGCCCATCGGAAGTTCGCCACAAAGAGACCGGCATTGACATCCGCCAAGGGCTGGCCTTGCGCATCAACCCGGACTTCTTGGGTTTGTGCCGTGGGCTTGGCGGTCACGCTAAACAAGCCCTGCAAATAGGTCTCGACGCCAGCCGCGTCCAAGCTAGCGGGAATGCGCATGTCCATCGCCTCTTTGAAATCAAAGCGATAGGACACCGTGATCAGATCATGCACACCTGGGCCGCGAGGATCGACCTGCGTGTCATCAAAGCTGTCTGAGGTACCCGACTTAAGCGGGTTCTGGGTATCAATGTGAATGAGGTCAACCGCACCTTTTCCCGTGCGGTACACCAAGTTCTCCGCAGCGACCTTCACCAGCGCATTGTTGCCCGCAGCGTCGGTAATCTTGGCGCCGTTCTCGGCCAAGCCCAGCACCTTCAGGTCGGCCGTGTTGATATCGGTTTG
>JALRIL010000090.1 GCA_023255445.1 Limnohabitans sp.
GATGCTGGCGCACAAGGCCGTGCATGAGGGCAAGGTTGCAGCCGAGGTTTGTGCCGGGCACAAGCGGTTCTTCGATGCGTCGCTGATCCCGTCGGTTGCCTATACCGACCCCGAGGTGGCGTGGTGCGGCGTGACCGAAACGCAGGCCAAGGCACAGGGCATCAAGTACGAAAAGGGCGTGTTCCCTTGGGCGGCCTCTGGCCGGTCTTTAGCGAATGGACGGAACGAGGGCATCACCAAGCTGCTCTTCGATCCCGAAGATGACCGCGTGATCGGGGCCTGCATCGTCGGCACCAATGCCGGTGATCTGATCTCGGAAGTGGCGCTGGCCATCGAGATGGGCGCAGACGCGGTGGACATCGGCAAAACCATCCACCCCCACCCCACGCTGGGCGAAAGCATCGGCATGGCGGCGGAAGTGGCGCATGGTTCTTGCACAGACGTGCCGCCGAGCAAGAAGTAAGCGGATCAACGCTCCATAACAAAGCCGCCAGCCTGAAGGGGCTGGCGGCTTTGTTTCAAGTGTGCACACTAGACTGCAAAGCTTCCCACACCCTGTACGCTGCATAAGCATCATTGGCTGCATACACCAGCTGCGCTTCGCTCAGGTGTTCGTTGGCCCAGTTGCTTGTCGAGGCCTTTTTGGATTTGATGAAGCGCTGGTTGAACATGACGGCCACCCCAGCTTTCACACCCATGTCCTTGCGGTAACCCCGCAGGCGAAACAAGGTGTTGAGTTCCACCACACCTTCTGGTTCAACGCCCAATTTCTGAACGATGCGTTTGCGGTCGTCGCTCAGGCCAAAGCCGGCCTTGATGACCAGGGGCAGAGCCAGGAGATCCGCAGCCACGTCCCGACAGACGGGGTCCAGCAGCTGAAACACCCAGGCACGCTCGGCGGTGGCCAGTTGCAGGACATGAGGGCCGTCAGAAGTCTCGCCAACTTTGAAGGTGGGCTTGCTTTCGGTGTCAAAGCCCCACGCGCTAAAGCGGATCAATTCTGCATGGGCACGTTCAGCCTGCTCGCTGCTGCGTACCAGGGTGATGCGATCCGGTTCCAGCCGCTCAAAGAGCGGCAGCAAGGCGATCGTATCTTTGTCCGGGGTTTGAGGTGCGCGCACGATCGTCTTTACCGCAAGGCCTTCAACGTCCCCAAGCCAGCCACCCGTCCACTGGCCAGGCAGGCGCTAAGCAGGTAACCCCCGGTGGGGGCTTCCCAGTCGAGCATTTCCCCGGCAAAGAGCAGGCCGGGGTGCTTGCGCGACATGAGTTCGGGTGTCAGGTCTTCGAGCCGCACACCACCTGCACAGCTGATGGCTTCGTCAATGGGGCGGGGCGCTGACAAGGTCATGGGCAGAGCTTTGATCGCGTTGGCCACTTGGGCAGCATCGTTCATGGCGCCTTTGGGTAACACCTCGTACAGCAGGGCCAAGTGCACGGGCGACAAATTAAGCCGCCCTTTGAGATGGCTGGACAGGCTGCGCGAGCCTCGCGGGTGGACCACTTCGGCCAGGACACGCTCAGTTGTCCATTCAGGCTTGAGGTCGATGTGCAGCGTGACTTGACCATCGCGTTCGATGGCGTCGCGTAGCAGGCTGGAGGCGGCATAGACCAGGCTGCCTTCGATGCCGGTGGCGGTTAGCACAAATTCACCCTTGCGCGAAAAGTTGCCAAAGTTCAGCACCGCGCCTTTGATGGGGGTGCCCGCAAATTTCTCGCGCAGCAGGGCGCTCCAGCCACCCACCACATCAAAGCCGCAGTTGGCCGGGCGCAGCGGGGCAGCATCCACGCCCAGGCGGTTCAGCCAAGGCTGCCAGGCGCCGTCCGAGCCGAGTTTGGCCCAGCTGCCGCCACCCAGGGCCAGCACCACGGCATTCGCCTGTGCGGTATGTGGGCCATTCGGCGTGTCAAAGGCAAGGCTGTAGCCGTCAGCGTTGTGAGTCAGCTGCCCGTTCCAGCGGTGGCGCATGTGAAAGCTCACCGGGCAACCCTGCACTGGGTGGCGCAGGCGATGCAGCCAGGCGCGCAACAAGGGTGCGGCTTTCATGCCAGTCGGAAAGACCCGCTGCGAGCTGCCCACAAACGTGTCTATACCCAAACCCTGTGCCCATTCGCGAATCGCTTGCGCATCGAAGCTTTGCAGCCAGGCGGCGCATTCGGCTTGGCGTGGGCCGTAGCGGGTGATGAATGAGCTCCAGGGTTCGGCGTGTGTCAGGTTCAGACCACCCAAGCCTGCCAGCAAGAACTTGCGACCTACTGAGGGCATGGCATCAAACACATGGACCTGCACGCCTTCGGCGCTCAGCACTTCGGCAGCCATCAGTCCGGCCGGGCCGGCCCCGACGACTGCAACAGATGCTACGGTGAGGGCACTCATCGGCGGGTGCGCGGGCGGCGCGCTGCGTTTTGGGCTTTGGCCTTGGCGAATTCTTCCTTGCGCGCGGCACGCTCGGCATCGGCTTTTTTGCCCTCGGCCAGCCACAGCGCAAATTCCTCAGGCGTCTCCAAGGTGATGCGTCCCAGGGCCCCTGCGCGTAAATCATGGATCACGACCTCGGCGGCTTTGGTGGTATTGATGCGGCCGCCGGGCAGCAGGGCACCGCGTACGCGGCCAACGGCCTCCAGTACCTGCTCGTCTGAAAGGCCGTCAAGCGTGGCCAGCTTGTAGCGCGCCATCAGCTCGTTGGGGTAGTGCGCCATCAGGTAGGCCAGCAGTTCCAGCGCGACCTCTTCATCGTCAAAGGCATTCACGCCAATGGCGCCGCTTGCGGCCAAGTTGTAGCCGCTTTGCAGCACGATGATGCGCGGCCACAGCACGCCGGGGGTGTCGTACAGGTAAAAGTCGTCGGCAATGGTGACGCGTTGCTCGGTTTTCGTGACCCCGGCAATGTCGCCGGTTTTGGCGGCGGCCTTGCCTTTGAGTGTGTTGATGAGTGTCGATTTACCCACGTTGGGAATGCCGCAAATGAGCACCCGCATCGGTTTGTCCATACCGCCTCGGTTGGGCGCCAGCTCGCGGCAGGCACTGGCCAGGGCTTTGGCCGGCTGTTTGTTGTTGTTGTCCAGGGCAATGGCACGTACGCCTGGCTGTGCGTTGTAATGCTCCAGCCATTGGGCCGTGCGTTCTGGGTCAGCCAGGTCTTGTTTGCTCAAAATCTTGAGTGCAGGCTTGCCTTTGATGAGTCCAGCCAGCATGGGGTTGGCGCTGGAGCCGGGCAGGCGAGCGTCCAGCATTTCAATGACGACATCAATGGCCTTGATGCGCTCGGCAATCGCCTGGCGCGTCAGGTGCATATGACCGGGGAACCACTGGATGGACATGGGAGCTGCTCGTGGGCAGGGCAGTTGGACAAGCCGGTATTGTGCCTGCTTGTCCGTTAGGTGACGCCGTTGTGTGCAGGTGTTTTCGAACCACGTGACGCCATGCCTGATACTTGCGGCATGTCACAAACCTCCACACTCAAACCTTGGCAGGTGATTGCGGGTGGCCTCTCGGGTCTGGTGCTGACCCTGGGTCTGGCACGCTTTGCTTACACGCCCTTGTTGCCCTTGATGCAGGCTCAGACGGGGCTGAGCGATTCGGCGGCAGGCGCCTTGGCTGCGGTTAACTATGCGGGCTACATGAGTGGGGCCTTGGCCATTGCCTGGCTGGATGATGTGCGCTGGCGCCACCGCCTCTATAGCGCGGGTTTGTGGATGGCACTGCTGGTAACGGCGGCCATGGCCTTGTCGTCCTGGCTGCCAGCCTGGGCACTTTGGCGCTATATCGGTGGTTTGTGCGGGGCCACTGGCATGCTGTTGGGCTCGGGTCTGGTGCTGGGCTGGTTGATGCAACACGGGCGCAGGCCAGAGCTGGGTTTGCACTTCATGGGCATTGGGGTGGGCATTCTGGTGTCTGCGCTTGGGGCCTGGATGCTGGGCAAGGTATTGAGCGATTGGGCCAGTCAATGGGTGGCCTTTGCTGTTCTCGGGGTGGTGTTTTTTGTGCCTGCCTGGCGCTGGCGCCCTCCGGTGCCGCCGGTCGCATCGGCCAGCAAGCATGTTCAGGCGAGCGCGACCTTGCCCTCAGGGCGTTGGCTGTGGACGATGATGCTGAGCTATTTCACAGCAGGTTGGGGCTTTGTCATCAGTGCCACCTTCACAGTGGCCATGGTCGAGCGCGAACCGGCTCTGGCAGGGCAGGGGCCTTGGGCCTGGGCTCTGGTGGGCGTGGCGGCCATGCCAGCCGTGTTTTTATGGGATCGGGTGGCCCGTGCTTTGGGTGATATTCGGGCCCTGATGCTGGCCATGTTCTTGCAGATCCTGTCGGTCATCCTGCCGGCGGCGTCGAGTTCCTTGCCGGCAGCGCTGCTGGGTTCAGCAGGTTATGGCGCCACATTCATTGGTATTGTGAGCCTGACTTTGGCCTTGGTGGGGCGCCGATCACCCGCCAATCCAGGCAAAGC
>JALRIL010000158.1 GCA_023255445.1 Limnohabitans sp.
GGTGCTGGCCAACGAATGCACCGCTGTGTTGTTCGCCGTACTTGAGGCAGAGGTCACGACGACCGCAGCTCGCGGCGCTGATTTTTTCCACGCAGGCGACATCAAACGCATGCCCTGCACACGCTTGACAGCCACCATGCCGTAGACCGAACCCAAGATGGGCCACCAACGTACGCCCGCCTCGTCCATCCAGTCCCAGCGCTTGAGCCAACGCTCGGTTTTCACCGCTGGGCGGTAGCAACCAAAGCTGGTGGATTCCACCTCAAAACTCAGCAGTTGCAGCCAGTCACGCATACGGCGTTGACCGATGAAGTCACCCACTTGCGAAAAACCACGCTTGCAGCTTTTGCTCAGCCCCCACAGGCTATTGGGGTTGAAGCCACAAATCACCACACGCCCCTCGGGCACCAAAACGCGCTCGACCTCGCGCAAAGTGGCGTGCGGGTCGTAGCTCAGCTCCAGCGTGTGGGGCAACACCAGCAAGTCCAAGCTGGCATTGGGAAAAGGCAAGGCTTCGTAATTGGTCAGCACCACATCGCGCCCCAAGGGCCAAGGCTCTGGGTGGGTGTCACTGGCCAGCCAGCGGTGCGGCATGCGGTTGGCCTGCAGCGCATCGAGCGCGGGAAATCCGAGTTGCAAGGCGTGAAAGCCAAACACATCCGCCACGGCGCGGTCTAAATAGGTTTGTTCCCACGCGCACAAATACTGCCCAGCGGGAGACGCCAGCCAGTCAGGCAAACTATCGTTTTTTAAAGGTGTGGATGACATGAAGCTGATTGCACTGCCCGCGTTCTCTGACAACTACCTGTGGTTGTGGCAACAAGACCAACTGGCCGTGGTGGTCGACCCCGGTGACGCGGCGCCTGTGTTGCAAGCGCTGGCCAAAGAGGGTCTGAAACTTGCCGCGATTCTAGTCACCCACCACCATGCAGACCATGTGGGCGGCGTGCGCGAATTGCAGCTTGCCACTGGCGCTCAGGTCTTTGGCCCCGCGCGCGAAGAGGTGCCCGCGCCCTTCACCCCCGTCATGCAAGGCGATGCGCTTGAACTGCTGGGCCAAACCGTGCAAGTGCTGGATGTGCCGGGCCACACCGCAGGCCATGTGGCTTACTTTTTGGCCAACGCCCCGCACAACCCTGTGCTGTTTTGTGGTGACACTTTGTTTTCTGGCGGCTGCGGACGTATCTTTGAAGGCACGCCCGCACAAATGCTGGCCTCATTAGACCTTTTGGCTTCACTCCCTGCGTCCACACAGGTGTGCTGCGCCCACGAGTACACTCTCTCTAACTTGCGATTCGCCCTCGCCGTAGAACCTAGCAACACCGATTTGCAAACCTACATGGCGCAGTGCCAACAGCTCAGAGCCGAAGGCATACCGACCCTGCCCGCCCAGCTTGGCCACGAATTGCAAATCAACCCGTTTTTACGGGCTAGACACCCCGATGTGCGACATGCTGTCGCACAACATGCTGGACTCTCAGCAACCGAACAAACTGACGATGTGGCTGTGTTTGCAGCCCTTCGCGAATGGAAGAACGATTTCAAATGA
>JALRIL010000068.1 GCA_023255445.1 Limnohabitans sp.
CACCTTGCGGCCGGCCGGCTACCAGACGCTGATCGGCATCACCCACTACGACCCGGTCGAGGAGGAACAACTGCTGCGCGAGCAACTGCTGCACCGACCGGCCGGCTTGCTGGTGACCGGACTCGAGCGCAGCGACGCCACGCGCGCGCTGATCGAGCGCAGCGGCGTGCGTTGCAGGTTCAGGGCCTTGCTCTGGTTGAGCGCCCGAGCCAGCTCGGCCTGGCAGCAAGGCACCAGCACCATGAAGCGGGCTTTCTTTTGCAGGCCGAATGCAATGGCGTCATCGGTGGCGGTGTCGCAAGCGTGCAGCGCAGTCACCACGTCGATCTGTTCGGGCAACTCACTGCTTTGCGTCGACTCGGCCACGCTCACATTCAAAAAGCGCATGCGGTCAAAGCCCAGTCGCTCGGCCAACTGGCGCGAAGACTCGACCAGTTCGCTGCGGGTTTCGATGCCGTAAATCGTGCCTTTGCCAAGCGCCTTGAAAAACAGGTCGTAAATGATGAAGCCCAGATACGACTTGCCGGCGCCGTGGTCAGCCAAGGTGGGGCCTTGAGGCGAGTCGGGCAATTCGAGCAACAGTTTTTCGATGAACTGAAACAGGTGGTAGACCTGCTTGAGCTTGCGACGCGAGTCCTGGTTGAGCTTGCCGTCGCGCGTGAGGATGTGCAGCTGCTTGAGCAGCTCGACCGATTGGCCTGGGCGCACTTCGGGTGGCAAAGCATCAGCAGGCGCTGTATGTTTGGACATGTGTTTCTTCATGGCGTCGCGTCCACATCCAGCGCCTTCCACCCCTCGAGCCCCAGCTTTTCCATGGTCGCCATGTTGGTTTCGTAAATCATCTCGGCCTCCGGGAATGCCTCGACGGCACGGTCAATGCTGGCCTCGCGAATCAGGTGCAGCGTGGGGTACGGCGAGCGGTTGGTGTAGTTGGTGATGTCATCGGGCTCGGTGCCCGCAAACTGAAATTCCGGGTGAAAGCTCGCAATCTGGAACTCGCCTTCCAGATCGAGCTCCTGAAGCACGCCATCGGCTTCGTCGAGAAAGTCGTTGAAGTCCAGAAAGTCACGCAGCATGTGCGGCACGATCAAGAGCACGGTTTCGCGCGCTTCGGCAGGCAAAGCCGCCAGCGCTTGCAACTCTGCAATCAGCTCGTCACGCAGGCCTTCGAGCCCCTTGGCTTCGCTGACGGCGTAATGGATGTGACCCTTCACATGAGGCGCCTTGGCAAAAGGGCACAGGTTCAGGCCGATCACAGCGCGCTCGAGCCAGCGCACGGTGTCGGCGATGGCAATGTCTTGGTGTGTAGCAATCATGACGCCATTGTGCCCGGCTCACATGGGCGCGCGGACAGCTTGCCCCAGCAAGCGCTGAGCCCACAGAGCCAGCACTGCCCCGAAAACACAACATGTCACGGTAAACATTGGCGTCAGCTGCCACCCCCCCACGCGCGCAGCCAAGGCTGCGGTGACGGGTGGGCCGACAAACTGGCCCAAGGCCGACAGTTGCTGAACCCAGCCCACGGTGGTGGCCACTTGCTGCTCTCCGGGCGCCAGACGCACCGCTAAGCTGAACAAGGTCCCGGGCACCAGCCCCCCCAGGCCGGAAAAGACCAGGACACCCACAAAGCGCAACCAAGGCCAGGCCTCGGAACAAGGCGCGAACGCCACCGTGCTACCCAGAGCCATGGCGCCAAAGCCCAGCCACAAGGTCGAACGGGGCAACCACCCGCCTTGCAACAAACGACCCGAGGCCAGGTTGCCCACCATGTTGACGGCGGCGGCCAACGCGGTCAGCGTCCCCAACGCCGCACCACTGACGCCGGCTGCGGCGTAGATGGAGGGCAGGAAACCGACCACCGCCAGCCATTGGCCCGAGTACATGCCAAAACACAGGGCGACCAGCCAGGGCCCCCGCGCACCCAGGGTGCGCTGCAGGCGCACGAACAAGGCAGCAGACAGTTGCCCCGGTCCTTCCGGGTCTTTGGGCACCACCCGAGCCACCCCCACAGCCATGACCAACGAGACCCCGGCAAACAACCACCACCAGGCGCTCCAGCCCCATGACGGAATGAACAAGGGCCCCAGCAATAAAGCCAGTGCCGTCCCGCTGGGCATGTAAGCCCCCCACACACCCAGCATGCCGGCCAACTTCGGGCCGGGGACCAAGCGACGAATCAGGGCCGGCGCAGGCAAGGCCACCAAGAGCAGGCCCACCCCTTCCAGCGCCCGGCAAGCCAGCAAGACAGACACCGACTGTGCCAGCCCGCCCACTGTGCTGGCCAACGCCAGCAACAGCAGGCCGCGCACCATGCTGCGTCGCAAACCCATGCCATCAGCCAGCACGCCCATGAACACGGCCAGCGTGAGCCCGGCCAACTGAACCATGGACAACAAAAAGCCGGACTGCACCAAACTCAAACCCAATTCGGCCTGGAGAGCTGGCAAGGCTGGCGGCAACTTACCCACTTGCAAAGCAGCCACGCCCCCAGCAGCCACCACCACCCAGGCGGCATGCGTGGTGCGATGAGCTGACATGCTCACAACAACCGCTTTCCAGTCAGTCGCTCGTGCTCGCGCAGTGCAAAGCGATCGGTCATGCCGGCAATGTAGTCGGCCACTGCACGGTGACGGTCCTCGCGTTCTGCAAACTCTGGGCGCATGTGCTGCGGGTGGGCCAGATAGGCTTCAAACAATTCTTGAACCACCTGCTTGGCCTGCCCCATACGCTCGGTGACTTGCGGATGCCGGTACAGACTTGCAAACAGAAAGCGTTTGAGATCGGCACTCTGCGCTTTCATGGAATCAGAAAACCGCAGCAGCGGTCCAGCCTCGCGGGCCTCATCGGCCGTGCGCACCCCCGCTGCAGCAATGGCTGCGCGAGTGGTGTCGATCACGTCATACACCTGCTGGCTGAGCATGCGACGCGTGCTTTCGTACAACCAGCGCCGGGGTTGCGTGTGCAGCTGCGGGTGTTCCTGGGCCGCCTCGTTCATGAAGTGCGCAAACAGAGGCACCTCCAGCATTTGCGCCAGTGTCAGCAAGCCTGAGCGCACGCCATCGTCAATGTCGTGGGCGTTGTAGGCAATGGCATCGGCCAGATTGCACAGCTGCGCCTCCAGGCTGGGCTGCGTGCCCTGAAGGAAACGATGCGCTACGCCGTGGGGTTCCTGCGCTTCCAACGCTTGCGCATTCACACGCGAGCAATGCTTGAGGATCCCCTCGCGTGTTTCAAAGCTCAGGTTCAGGCCATCGAACGCCGGGTAACGCGCCTCCAGATGATCGACCACACGCAGGCTTTGCAGGTTGTGCTCAAAGCCCCCATGTGCAGCCATGCAGTCGTGCAAGGCATCTTGTCCGGCGTGGCCAAAAGGGGTGTGCCCCAGATCATGCGCCAGCGCCACCGCCTCGACCAGGTCTTCGTTCAAACCCAACGCGCGGGCTATCGAACGCCCCAGCTGCGCGACCTCCAGCGAGTGTGTCAGCCGCGTGCGAAAGAGGTCGCCTTCGTGGTTGAGGAAGACCTGGGTTTTGTAGACCAGGCGCCGAAAGGCGGTGGAGTGCACAATGCGGTCGCGGTCACGCTGAAACACATTGCGCGTGGGGGCTGCAGGCTCAGGATGTCGGCGTCCACGGCTGTGCTCGGCATGACTGGCCCAACTGCTCAGCATCGTCTCAGACACAGCAGGCATCAATCACGGCACGTACAACGTCGTCAGGCGCGCCACAGACACCGGCGCGACCTGGCTCATCGATGACCACAAACTTCATGTCCCCTGCCTCAGCTTTTTTATCCAGGCGCATGTGGGCCATGTAGTCCCCGGCATTGTCCGAGGGGTGCAGGTGCGGGCCGCGCACCGGCAAACCAGCTCGCTCGATCAGGGTGCGCAAGCGGTCCACAAACGCCACATCCACCTTCTTCAGGCGCCAGGACAGTTCTGCGGCCATGACCATGCCGCAACCCACCGCCTCGCCATGCAGCCAGGTGCCAAAACCCAAACCGGCTTCGATCGCATGTCCAAAGGTATGGCCAAAATTCAAGATGGCACGCAGCCCGGATTCACGCTCGTCCTGGCCCACCACCCAGGCCTTGATTTCGCAGCTTCGCTTGACAGCGTGCGCCAGGGCTTGCACGTCACGTTGCATGAGCGCGTCGATATTGGCCTCGATCCAGTCCAGAAACGCCATGTCCGCAATCGGCCCGTACTTGATGACCTCTGCCAGGCCCGCACTGAGCTCGCGCATGGGCAGGGTGCCCAGCGTATCCAAATCACAAATGACGCGTTGCGGCTGGTAAAAAGCACCGATCATGTTTTTGCCCAGCGGGTGGTTGATGGCGGTTTTCCCGCCCACCGACGAGTCCACCTGCGCCAGCAACGTGGTGGGCACCTGGACAAAAGGTACACCACGCATGTAGCTCGCGGCTGCAAAGCCGGTCATATCGCCAACCACGCCACCGCCCAAGGCAAACAGCACCGTCTTGCGGTCGCAACCATGGGCAAGCAAGGCGTCAAAAATCAGGTTCAGGGTTGGCCAGTCCTTGTGCGACTCACCATCGGGCAGGACCACAGTGTGGATCTGCGCATAGTGCGGCTGCAAACCCTGGCGCAAGGCTGCTTCATACAAGGGGGCTACGGTCTCGTTGGTCACAATCACGGCTGCTTGCGCCTTGGGCAGGCCCGCATAGGTCTGCGCATGACCCATCAGGCCGGTGCCAATGAGAATGTCGTAACTGCGATCGCCCAGATCGATCGCCACGTTCACTGGGGAGGAGGTGTTCTCAGCCATAGCCCCCAAGTGTAGCGAGCCACAGCCGAAACAGACTCAGCCCTGACGCAACGGCAGGGCCCCCGCCAGTTCCAGCTGCATGAGGATCATGTTGACCAGCGTGGCCACCGAGGGGCGTCCGGTCTCCACCACAAAATGCGCAGTTTCCCGGTACAGCGCATCGCGGCTTTCATACAAAGTGCGCAAGCGCCCCATGGGGTCATCCACCTGCAAGAGCGGCCGCGCCGTGTCGTGCTTGACACGGCGGTAGACATCTTCCGGGGTGGATCGCAGATAAATGACGTGGCCGCGCTCATGCAGACGCTGGCGGTTGTTGGCGCGCAGGCAGGACCCGCCACCGGTGGCGATCACCCCTTCATGATGCTGGCTCAGGTCGTCAATGACCTGCTCCTCGACATCGCGAAAGCTGTCCTCGCCTTCACGGGCGAAGAATTCACGGATGGAGCAGCCCAGGCGGTCTTCAATCACGTGGTCCGAATCGACAAAGGACACCCCCAACCGCCTGGCCAGCTGGCGGCCGATGGTGGTTTTACCTGAGCCCGGCAGGCCCACGAGGATGATGCGCAAGAGATGAGTCCCAGAGATTCCAACAGGGCCTCAAGTGTATTCGCTTCCACGCCCGATTCAGGGCTGCGAAGGCTGCGACAAGGTCGACTCCGGCATCACCGAAACGGGCTCTACAGGCAGCGGCTCCCGTTCGGCCACCACCTTGGGGGTCAGGAACACCAGCAGCTCAGTGTGGCGATCGACCTGCTCCCGGCTTTTGAACAGCCAACCCAGCACCGGCACCTGCGACAGGCCCGGCACGCCGGTCTGGTCCCGGTTCTGGGATTTTTCGTAAATCCCGCCCAGTACCACCGTGCCGCCGTTTTCCACCCGGACTTGAGTTTTGACGTGTTTGGTGTTGATGGTGTAGCCCGTTGTCGTCAACTGCCCCACACTGTCGCGGTTGACATCCACATCCATGATCACATCACCTTCGGGCGTGATTTGCGGCGTGACTTCGAGTTTGAGGTTGGCCTTTCTAAACGTTGTGGAGGTGCCTGTGTTGCCTGACGAAGTTTGGTAGGGGATTTCGGTACCCTGCTCAATGAGTGCCGGATTCTGGTCGGAGGTGACCACACGTGGGCGGGAAATGACCTGCCCCTTGCCCTCAGACTCCAACGCCGAGATTTCCAGATTGATGAACCGGTCGGCTGCCGCATTGAACAGGGACACGGCCACACTGGCCGGGGCATACACCGCCTGCCCGGCACCCGTGGCAGGAAACGAGGACTGCGGCGCCCCCGTAACACCCGCCCCTTCAGGCAGCAAGCCACCGCCCACCTGGGCTCGGGCACCTGGCCCACCCACAGACAGCGGCACCGACAAACCAGCGCCCAGCTTCACCCCCAAAGACTCGCCAAAACGACTGTCGGCTTCCACAATCCGCGCTTCAATGACCACCTGCCGGACCGGCACATCGAGCGCATTGATCACATGCTCCATGGCCTGAACCCGGTCGGGTACATCCATCACGAAGAGCTGATTGGTCCGCGGCTCGGCCATGACAGTGCCGCGCGGACTCAACCATTTACCTCCGGTACCTTGCAATTGCTTGGCCACATCGCTGGCCCGTGCATAGAGCATGCGCCTGGGCAACAACTGCAGGGCTTGTCCTTGCGTCAAAGCCTGTCCGACGTCGATCTGGTGCTTTTGCTGCTCGAGCCATTCCTGTCGACTCATGACCCACAGCACGTTGCCCATACGCCGATGCATCAGCTTGTGCACGCCCAACACCAGCTCCAGCCCCTGATCCCAAGGCACCGCCTTCAAATGCAAGGTCAAGACGCCTTGCACTTGTTCGGAAAGCACCAGATTGAGCCCCGCTTCATCAGCCAGCACTTTGAGCACCGCCCGCACATCGGCGTCTTCAAAGTCCAGCGACATGGTTTCGCGGCTCATATTCGGCTGGGCAGCCTGCGCAAACGGCAACAGCAGGGCCATGCACACAACCAGCACCCCCTTGCACACACTTTTCATGGCTTCTCCTTTTGACGCAGTTTCAAGCGAACCCCGCCCGCCTGCCCTTCACGCACCAGCCAAACCGTTGCATCTGCGTCCAGGCTGTGAACCACATGCCCATGTCGGCCTACGCGCTGTCCCTGCCTCACCACCCACTGGCAAGCCCCAGACTGCAACACGGCCTGGTCCGTGCGTTTGCCGCGGGTCTTAAGCATCCCCACCAGCCGCAGGTGTTGCAAGGCAACAGCTTCGGAAGTTTTAGGGCAACGTTGCCGATCAGACGCCACGAGCGCCTGGCGGTTGTCCTGCGGCGTCTGCAGATGAAAGGGGTTCCATGGCTCTGCAACCGCTGCAGGTACCCACTGGTGCACATCCTGGGTCCAGGCCCCCGTTGCCTGGGGCTCATCGCTCAAAAGCACGCGCCACAATCCGTCGATCTGCAATCGCGAATCGCCAGCCGCTGGCACCAGCGTCAACTGCTCGGGCCACCAGGCCACGCCTTCCAGACGCGAGGTTTCCCACCACTGCACCCACTGCGTGTACGACGCCAGTAGCTTGATGGACAGCAACACCTGGGGACCTTCTTCGCGTGTGTTGTTTGGGCTAGGTTGCACCCCATCGGGCACCACCTCGATGGACTGCACCTGCGCGCCCAGAGCCTGCAAAGCCTGGGTCAGGGCCAGCATCACCAGATCCACTTCGCTGTGCGCGGGCAAGCGGCGCCACGCCTTGAGGTCGGCCGACCGCTGAGAAACGTACAGTGTGGGCGGATGCGACACCTCAGGCCCCGAAATGTTTTCACCCCTTGCATCACGCCGACCCCAAGCCTCCAGCCAAAGCCCCCAGCTGTCCAGGTTCAAGCCGACCACGAGCACGCTGGCCAGCAGCGCACCAGCCAAGAGCCCTCCCAGCCCGGTCATGGTTTTGCGGGTTGTGGTGGCCATGTCCACTCCAGTTGAAATCCTCCCTCACCACTCGAGAGCGGGGCCACCCAGGTTTTGAGCTCGCTGCGCACACCTTGCTGCGTCAGCAGACCCTCGCGCACGCGAACCACGGCGGCCATGTCCGGCGACTGCCCGTGCAAGCTCCAGCGCTGCGCCACCCACTGCAATCGCGACCATCGCACCCCCTGCGTCAGGCTCAGCTGAGGCAAGGTCTGCCAGATAGGCTCCGCCTGCGCTTGTTGCGCCAGCACACCCTGCACCTTGCCTTGCCACAGCAGGCGGCGCTCATGCCGCAGTTGCTGCACTTTGGCTTGATGGGCCTGTTCTGCCCGAAGGGCTTGTTCTGCTTTTTCCTGAAGACGATGGGCGGCATCCCGCTGCACACTGGCCTCGACCTGCCAGGTCAAAACCTGGGTTGCAAGCGCCCCCAGCACGGCCCCCAGACCAAGCCCCCACAGCAACCACAGCCGCTGCTCACGACCTTGCCCATCGGGATAGCGCAACAGGTTCAAAGTTGCCCCCACTCAGACCGGCAAAGCCATGCCACAGGCAGCAAGACGCGAACCCTCAACCGTCATGGTCCAGGATTGCAACCAGGTTTTCACGGCACGTTCGGCGTGCTGAGGCTCTTTGGAAAACTGCCAATCCATGGGGGGCCGGGCCTGCAAACTGCTTTCCCCGCCATGAAGCCGCGCCAGGGCGTGTTGTTGCGCCCAATCCAATGGTGCGATCCGCGCCAACCGGGTACCCAAGGGAGCCAAGTCTGTCTGCACCTGCTCGATCCATCGTCGCGATGTGGCCCACCAGTGCCACGGCCCATCGGTGGACATGTGCACATCGAAACAGACATCAGCATGGCCCTCGCCCACCGCTTGCGCAGCATGCACTTGAACCTCGGCCAGCATCGATTTGCGCTTGTCCAGCCCCTGTGCGGCATATTCCCCGCTCGCCACCCATGCCACTGGACAGGCCAATGACAGCTGCGCGCGAGACGAACCCATGTTCGCATGCAGGCGCTCCCACGGCAGACCTGACGCTTGTCCCTGGGCCAGTTGATGCGCACCCCAGTCGTGCGCACAGACGTGCATGTACCGGACCTGCCAAATCGCATCGCCAGCGGAGGCCAGCGGCTGCAGTTGCACCCCGACCATCTGCCCTTCCTGCCAGGCGCAGCCCACCCATGCAGCCCTGCGCCATGGCCACCGCCAGTGCGTGTTCACGAGTACCCTCATGAAGCCTCCCTGTTTGTGCTTTGCACTTTAATTTGTATGCTTTTTTAACACCGAAGGGTTCTATCCACAAGCACGCCATCCCTTAGTTCGCGGCTGGACATGTGCAGACAAGCCTTGGGGCGCTTTCTATAATGGGTCCCTTTGCTTGATGTGCCCAGGCACTGCCCCTGGGAACCCTGTTCATGAGTTCTACTCCCCCCACCTCCCAAACTGGTCGCCCATGGTGGCTCAAGCTGTTACTGGCCTTGTTGGGTCTGGGCATCGCGGCTGTCCTGGCTGCCGCCTTGCTGGTGGGTGTCATCATGGCTGTGGCCTACCCGCAGCTGCCCAACGTCTCGGAGCTGGCAGACTACCGCCCCAAACTGCCACTGCGCATTTACAGCGCTGAAGGCCATTTGCTCGGTGAGTTTGGCGAAGAGCGGCGCAAGCTCACCCCCATCAACGACATTCCAAAGGTGATGAAAGACGCGGTGCTCTCGATCGAAGACGCACGCTTTTACCAGCACGGCGGCGTGGACTATCTGGGTCTGCTGCGCGCCAGCCTGGCCAATATCGGTCACACCAAGAGCCAAGGCGCGTCCACCATCACCATGCAGGTCGCGCGCAATGTGTACCTGTCGTCCGAGAAAACCTACACCCGCAAGATTTTGGAAATCTTGCTGACCTACAAGCTTGAAAACGCACTCTCCAAGGACCAGATCCTGGAGATCTACATGAACCAGATTTATCTGGGCAATCGCTCCTACGGTTTTGCGTCTGCAGCTGAAACCTATTTTGGCAAACCCCTCAAGGACGTGACCGTGGCCGAAGCCGCCATGCTGGCGGGTCTGCCCAAGGCACCTTCGGCCTACAACCCTTTTGTCAATCCCAAACGCGCCCGGGTGCGCCAGCTCTACATCATCGAGCGCATGCTCGACAACGGCTTCATCACCCAGGCACAGGCCCAGCAGGCGCGCCAGGAACCCATGACGGTTCGCGCCACTGTGCAAAAAAACCGCATCCATGCCGAGTACGTGGCCGAAATGGTTCGCCAAATGATGTTTGCGCAATACGGCTCAGACACCTACACCTCGGGGTTGAACGTCTACACCACCATCCTGGCCCAGGACCAGCAGGCGGCTTACGAAGCCCTGCGCAAAGGCATCATGGACTTCGAGCGGCGTCAGATCTACCGAGGCCCCGAAAAGTTCATTGACTTGCCCAAGGACCCCAAAGAGGCCGAGAGTGCCATTGACGATGTCCTCGAAGAGCACCCCGACAATGGCGATGTGATGTCTGCCGTGGTCTTACAGGCCAGCCGCAGCAAGGTGGTGGTCGTACGCCAAAACGGCGAGCAGATTGTCATCACCGGCGCCGGCCTCAAACCTGCCGAGTCCGGCCTTTCCGACAAGGCTGCACCTAACGTCAAACTCCGTGCAGGCGCTGTGATTCGTATCATCAACTCAGGAAAGGGTTGGGAAATCACACAACTGCCGGAGGTTGAGGGCGCCTTTGTGGCCCTGACCCCGCAAACGGGCGCCTTGCGTTCGCTGGTGGGCGGCTTTGATTTCAACAAGAACAAATACAACCACGTCACCCAGGCCTGGCGCCAGCCTGGCTCCAGCTTCAAGCCTTTCATTTATTCCGCAGCGCTGGAAAAGGGCTTCTCACCTGCAACCATCGTCAATGACGCGCCACTGTTTTTTGATGCTGGCGTGACCGGCGGTCAACCGTGGGAACCCAAAAACTACGATGGCACTTTCGACGGCCCCATGACCTTGCGAAAAGGACTGGCCAAGTCCAAGAACATGATCTCCATCCGCGTGCTGCAGGCCCTTGGCGCTCGCGATGCCCAACGGTGGATCACTCGATTCGGCTTCGATGAGGACAAGCACCCGCCCTACCTGACCATGGCGCTGGGTGCAGGTTCGGCTACACCGATGCAAGTGGCTGTGGGCTACGCCACGTTTGCCAACGGCGGCTATCGCATCAATCCCTACCTGGTCAGCAAGGTCACCGATGCCAAAGGCACCACCCTGTTCGAAGCGCCCACCGTGGCCGAGCTGCCCGAAGAAACGCGTGCCATTTCGGCCCGCAATGCATTTGTGATGAGCACCCTGCTGCAGGAGGTCGCACGCAGCGGCACCGCAGCGCGTGCTCAGGCCACCTTGCAACGCCCCGATCTGTACGGCAAAACCGGTACCACCAATGACGCCATGGATGCCTGGTTTGCAGGCTACCAACCCCATCTCGCTGCAGTGGTCTGGGTCGGGTACGACAACCCTCGCAAACTGGGCTCGCATGAAACCGGTGGCGGTCTGGCCCTGCCGATCTGGATCGACTTCATGGCCACCGCGCTCAAAAATGAAGCTGTTGCCGAAATTCAGCCCCCATCAGGGGTGGTGTTCCAGAACGGCGATTGGTACTTTGACGAATACGCCAACCAACAGGGGGTCACGTCTCTGGGCCTGGGCGACAGCACGGACGCCAAGCTACCCAAACCTGACGAACGCAGCAAGATTCTGGATTTGTTCAGGAACTGAAACGCAAGCTCTGGCCCGCCTGCTCGCTGGCATAGCGCGACAGACTGGCCCAGAACTCCCCTTGTCCTTTGGTGTCCTGCCACTGGCCCTCTAGCCAGCGGTAATGGAAACCGCCACAACGAGCAGCCAACCACACCTCATGCAAAGGCTTTTGCAGGTTGATCACAATCTGGCTTCGGTTGGCGAACGTCAGCGTGACCATGCCCCCCACCCGCTGGTTGTCGATGTCCGCATCGGTGGCTTCATTGATACGGTCGCAGCTGGCTTCGACGCCAGCCAACAGGCGCTCGGCCTGGTCCAGAAATTCAAGGTCGGTCATTACAATCACGGGATGTTCAGAGTCACCAAGATTTTATGCATCCCAGCCACCCTTGCTGCCATTGCGGTCTTGTTGACCGGGTGCGGACAAAAAGGCCCCCTGGTGCTGCCCACTGACCCCGAGGCCACGCACAGGGCCACGCTGCCCCAAACCCTCAATCCCTGGCACACACAGGTGCAAACCGACGCCGCACCCACACCCGCCTCCAACACACGCTGAAACCATGACCACCACTGCCACCCTGCCTGGCTCGCCCTTTATCGCCTACGCCGCCCATTCACAAGGCCAACACCTGCATGTGGAAGGCGTATGCCTGGCCGATTTGGCCCGTGAGCACGGCACACCGCTGTTTGTCTACTCCAAGGCCGCCATGCTTTCGGCCCTGGCAGCCTACCAGCGCGGCTTTGCCGGGCGCAAGGCGCACATTTGCTATGCGATGAAGGCCAACTCCAGCCTAGCTGTACTGCAAGTGTTTGCCCAAGCCGGTTGTGGCTTTGACATCGTCTCTGGCGGCGAGCTCACCCGCGTGTTGGCCGCAGGTGGTGACCCCGCGAAAGTGATTTTTTCTGGCGTCGGAAAAACCCGCGCTGAAATGCAGCAAGCCCTCAACACCGGCATTGGCTGCTTCAACGTCGAAAGCGAAGCCGAGCTGGACGTGCTCAGCGACGTGGCCACTGGCCTGGGCGTGCAGGCCCCTGTGAGCCTGCGCGTCAATCCCAATGTGGACGCCAAAACCCATCCCTACATCTCCACTGGCCTCAAGGGCAACAAGTTCGGCATCTCCCACGAACGCGCCCTGCAGGTGTACCAGCATGCCGCGAGTCTGCCGGGCTTGAAGGTGGTAGGTATTGACTGCCACATTGGCTCGCAGATCACTGAAACAGCCCCTTATCTGGATGCGATGGACCGCATCCTGGATCTGGTGGCCGAGGTGGAAGCAGCGGGCATCACCATCCACCACATCGACTTTGGCGGTGGCCTGGGCATCAACTACAACGGCGACAAGCCACCCGAAGCCGATGCGCTGTGGGCACAGTTGTTGACCAAGCTCGACGCACGTGGCTATGGCCAGCGCCAGCTCATGATCGAGCCTGGCCGCTCACTGGTGGGTAACGCCGGCGTGTGCCTGACCGAGGTGGTGTTCACCAAACCTGGCGAGCAAAAGAATTTCTGTATTGTGGATGCGGCCATGAACGACCTGCCGCGTCCAGCCATGTACGAAGCCTTTCACCAGATCGTGCCGGTTGCGCCTCGCGCAGGTGAAGTGGTGACGTATGACGTGGTCGGCCCGGTGTGCGAGAGTGGCGACTGGCTCGGACGCGATCGCCAGCTGGTGGTGCAGTCTGGCGATGTGCTGGCAGTCCTGTCAGCGGGGGCGTATTGCATGAGCATGGCCAGCAACTACAACACCCGGGGTCGTGCGGCTGAGGTGCTGGTGGACGGCGACAAGGCCCATTTGATTCGTCAACGCGAATCGGCGTTTGACACGTTTGCTTTGGAGCAGCTTATCGGCGTTTGATGCGGTTGAGCACTCGCCACGCCAGCAAAGCACCCAGGATCAGGCCGTACACCCACACTTCAGCGAAGTTGTGCTTGCCAGTGCGCATCCACCAGAAGTGCACGATGGCGAGCACAGCAATGGCGTAAACACTGCGGTGCAGTGTCTGCCATTTACGCGCACCCATGCGGCGGATGGCCCCGTTCCATGAGGTCACTGCCAACGCGCACAGCAGCACAAAAGCCAGCGTACCAACCAGCACAAAGGGGCGCTTGGGAATGTCGTGCACGATGTCCGCCCACACAAAGCCCATGTCAAAGCCGGTGTAGCACAGCACGTGCAGGCTGGCATAGTGAAAAGTCAGCAGACCCAACAGACGTCGAAAGCGCAGCAACTCGGGCCAGCCACACATCACACGCAAGGGTGTAATGACCAGCGTCAGGCACAACAGGCGCAAGGTCCAATCGCCGGTGGCGCGGATCAGGGTTTCAGCAGGGTTCACACCCAACTGGTCGGTGAGCGCCCCCCATGCCAGCCAGCCCAAGGGCAGCAAACCCAAGGCCAGCATCAGCCACCATGCAGCGCGCAAACGCAGCCAAGCTCGCATCTCAGAAGAACTTTTTCAAGTCCATGCCAGCGTACATCTGCGCCACTTGATCGGCATAGCCGTTGAACATTAGGGTTTTGCGACGGGGAGCGAACAACCCGCCCTCGCCAATGCGGCGCTCGGTGGCTTGACTCCAACGGGGATGGTCCACCTCGGGATTGACGTTGGAATAAAAACCATATTCCCCCGGCGCCGCACGCCCCCACGCGCTGACAGGTTGCTGCTCGACAAAACGGATGCGCACCAGACTCTTGGCACTTTTGAAACCATATTTCCAGGGCACCACCACACGAACCGGTGCACCGTTCTGGCCCGGCAGGACCTGGCCATACATACCCAGGGTCAACAAGGTCAGCGGGTGCCGTGCTTCATCCATGCGCAAGCCCTCCACATAGGGCCAGTCGAGCACACGCGAGCGCACACCCGGCATCAGCTGTGGATCGGCCAGGGAAGTGAACTCCAGATACTTGGCGCTGCCCAGGGGTTGCACCTTGTCGATCAACCTGGAAAGGCTGTAGCCGACCCAGGGAATGACCATCGACCAACCTTCGACGCAGCGCAAACGGTAAATGCGCTCCTCCAAGGGGGACAGTCGCAGCAACTCCTCGAGCCCGATGTCCATGGGCTTGTTGACCAAGCCTTCGACGCGCACCGTCCAGGCTCGCCCCTCCAGCACCTGCGCACGCCGTGCAGGCTCATCTTTGTCGGTGCTGAATTCGTAGAAATTGTTGTAGGCCGTGGCATCAGCCCAAGAGGTAGCCCGCTCCATGGTGCTGGCACCGGGCAGCGCCGAAGGCTGCCCCTTGAGCACGGGTCGCGCAGCCGATCCGGTGGCGGCGTGTGCCGGGCCCATGGCACTGCCCAAAGCCAAGGCCAGGCCGGACTGCAGGTACAAACGCCGTTTCGCATACACCCCGGCGGGGGTGATCTCGCTGGGCAGGGGGTGCATGTGTTGCTCCTTTACAAAGTACCGTAACTGTGAAGACCGCTGAGGAACATGTTCACGCCCAGGAACGCAAAGGTCGTGATCACCAGGCCTGACAAGGCCCACCAGGCCGCCACCGTGCCGCGCAAGCCTTTCATGAGGCGCATGTGCAGCCAGGCCGCATAGTTCAACCAGACGATCAGTGCCCAGGTTTCCTTGGGATCCCAGCTCCAGTAGCCGCCCCAAGCCTCGGCCGCCCACAAAGCCCCCAGCACAGTGGCGATGGTGAAGAAGGCAAAACCGACCGCAATCGCTTTGTACATCACATCGTCCAGAACCTCGAGCGCAGGCAGCCGTTCTGCAATGCGTCCGCGCATCTTGAGGATGCCGGCAATGATCAGCGCCGCAAGGCCAAAGTAAACCATCCAGTAACTGCTGATGCTTTGAATGCCCGATTTGCGAAACACCACGGGCTCGAAGCACAGCACAATGCCCAACAGCCAAAGCGGTGCCAGCTTGTACCAGCGCGTTTCCTGGGCCTGCTGCTTGATCAGATAGGCAAAGGCGACCATGGCTGCCAAAGCAAACGTACCGTAGCCAATAAAGTTAGCTGGCACATGCAGCTTCATCCACCAACTCTTGAGTGCGGGTACCAAAGGCTGAATCGCATGGGCTTCGCGCACCAGCGTGTACCAAAGCAGAAAGCCTACCGCTGCGCTGACCACCAGCATGACGAAGGCACCCAACGCACGGGTACCGTATTCACGCTCGTAGTACAAATAAAAGGTGGTGGTCATCCAGCAGAACATGACGAACACTTCGTACAGGTTGCTAACCGGAATGTGGCCGATGTCCGCCCCCATCAAATAGCTTTCGTACCACCGCACCAGGGTACCCACCAGCGCAGCGCCCACAGCCACCCAGGCCGTACCCGACCCCAGCCGTTCCATCACTTCGCCTTCCGAGCGCAGCAGCATGCCTGCCCAGTAAAACACGGTGCTGATGAAAAACAGCATGCACATCCACAAAATGGCCGACTGGCTTGACAAGAAATACTTCAGCCAGAACACATCATCCGCCCGTGCCAGCTGTCCTTCGTAAGCCCAGATGGCTGAAAGGGACAGGACCGCGACCACCAGCATCAGGTGACGGGCTGGCCGCCAGAACCAGCCCATGGCCACGGCCGCTGGCCAGCTGGCCAGCAAAATGCCCTGTTCGTACACATCCATGGCGCCGTGATAACGCGTGAACGCGAACAGCGTGCCAACCAGGGTGATCAGGGCAAAAGCCCAGTCGCTTAGGCTACGACGGCTCCAGTAACCGGGGTTGAGGGTCATGGTGGTCATGCGGATGGATCCTCCTGATTGAGCAAACGCGATTGAAGTTGTTCGAATTCCTGGTCGGCGTTCAGCGTGCGGCGGTTGACCGACATGGCCATGCGCGCTTGCAGCCCTTGCCCAGCCGGAGTCAGCCAGATCCAGAGCCGACGCTCACGGATATACAGCATCGCAAAAACGCCCAGAATCAGCAACGCGCAGCCCAGATAAACCACGGTTTTGCCGGGGGCTCTGGCCACCTGGAACACACTGGCCTGCACCTGCTTGAAGTCCTTGAGCATCAAGGCCATGGGTGCCGGATACAGCGGTGCATCACTGAGCGACATGACCGACTGGGTCATGAAGGCCTGCGTCATGTCCTGCGGCAAGGGCTTGGCGCCTGCGCGTTCACGGGCTGCAGCATCGAGCTCGTAGAGCACACCGTTGAGGATGCGCACAAACATTTCGCCCGCGCGACTGCGCTCCGCTTCAGGCACATTGACATCCAGGAAATCTGCCAAGGCCTGAAGGCCCCAGACTTTTTTGCCTGCGACCTCTTCCTGCCCGGCATACAAGCCCAAGGCGCGTTGGGCCGACTGCGCCAGCTGCCCACGCAGTTCGGGACGCTTGGGGTCGACCGCTTTGGCGGCATAACGCTCAACAGCCAGCGCACGCATCTCGGGGTTGCCCAAGGCTGCACGCAAGCGTACAAACCCGTCCAGGCTCTCGTTTTCATCCACCGGCAAACGCAGGTAACGGTAAGGCTCGGAGGGTGTCTCACGCATGCCCAGCAGGAACACGCGCACACCATCGCCCGTATCCACCGGCACCATGTAGTTGTTGTACTCCCGCGCCTGTCCGGCTGCATCGCGCAACTTGTAACTCACGCTGGGGCCGACATTACGCAAGTGCTTCTTGGTGACCGTTTTGTCGGCCGAGCCCAGACGCGCTTCGATCGAGGACCGCAGATCTACGGCACGTACATCGGTGGCGGTATTGTTACCGGCCATGTTCTCGACGTTGATGACGCGCAAACCCGTAAATTCCAGGGTCAATTTTTCTTTGCCGTTGGTCAGCTCGCTCGATGAGCCGATCGTCCCCGTGACTTCAAAAGGCTTGCTGGCTTGCCCCATGGGGACAGCATGCAAAGTCACTTCAGAGCCACCGTCGTCAAAGCTCGACTGGTAAATTTCGATGCCCTTGTAGCTGGCTGGATGGTTGACCTCGACACGCGCTTGCTTTTTCTCGCCCGTGGCCTTGTCATGGATGACGATGTCACTGGCAAATAGTTTGGGCATGCCGGTGGAGTAGTACTCCACGATGAATTTTTTGAGCTCTACGGCAAAAGGCAATTCCTGCAACAACACACCATCGGACTGGGACAAAATGGCCGTGCTCGAAGCCGTGCCTTCAGCCACCATCAAATCACCACGGAACGCCGGGTTACGCTCGGACAGACGATGCTGCTCGGGCACTTTGGAGATCAAGCCACCACCGCTGTACACGGACTTGCCGCCCAGCCACATTTGCGTACGCACAAACAGATCACCATCGAGCAATCCGCCAATGCAGATCAATACGATCGCAGAGTGGGCCGCGATGTAGCCCAGCTTGTTGGCTGCGCCGGCCTTGGCTGCAATCATCCAGCCCTCGCCGTCGGCTGTCTGGCGCGATTGCAAACGCACCTTCCAGCCCCCGCCGGCCAGCATTTGCCCCAAACGCTGGGCGGCTTGTGCTGGGGCTTCTGCCCAGTGGCCCTGGGCTTTGTGGTGGAAAGCCTGCAAGGACTGCTCGCGGATGTTTTCCTTGTATTGCTTGAGGTCGCTGAATATCTTGGGCGTGTTGCGCGCGATGCACAAACTGGTGCTGATGACCAGAAACGCCAGGATCAGCAAAAACCACCAAGCGCTGTAGACGGCATACAACTTGAGGCTGTCAAACACCTGTGCCCAAAAGGGGCCAAACTGATTGACGTAATTGGCATAAGGCTCGTGCTGCTTAACCACGGTACCGATCACCGAAGCAATGCAAATGATGGTCAGCAGCGCGATCGCAAAACGCATGGATGCCAGCAACTCCACCGCGGCATGCAGACGACCTGCGCGGACTGTGGGTTCAGCTTGGGGCGTGGTGGAGCTCATGAATCATGCACACAAAAGAAAAACGGGTCTGACCAGACCCGCTCAAGTTGCCCCATACAGGGGACCAAAGATGCCGGTAACGAACCGGATTGTCCCTCAGACAGATGAAGCCTGCCTGAAAAGCCCTCAAACCCCCGGGGGATGAGGGCCTCATGTCTGCTTCAACGCAGACCGGCGATGTAGTCAGAAACGGCCTTGATCTCGCGGTCGTTCATTTTTGCAGCCACACCCGTCATTTGGGCACTGTTCTTGCGAACGCCATCGCGAAAACCGATCAGCTGAGCTGTGGCGTAATCTGCGTGCTGGCCCGACAGGCGGGGATACTGGGCGGGAATACCAGCACCGTTGGGGCTATGACAGCCGGCACATGCGGCAATTTGGCGGTCTGGCAAACCGCCGCGGTAAATGCGCTCACCCAACTGGACTGTGTCCTTGTCCTTGGCGAAACCGGGCTTGGCCTTTTGAGCCGCAAGCCAGTAGGCAATATTGCGCATGTCTTCATCGCTCAGAGCGGCCACCATGCCACTCATGATGGCGTTGGCACGTTTGCCGGACTTGAACTCGTGCAGCTGCTTGAGCAGGTATTCGGGGTGTTGTTGGGCCAGCTTGGGGTTGGCAGGCGTGGTGGAATTGCCGTCCGCTGCATGGCAGGCGGCACACACGGCGGTGTAAGTGGCCTCGCCCTTGACCAGATCGGGCTTGGCGACCTTGGCTTCGGGGCCGTTGGCCAGGGCAGAACCAGCCACCAGGGCCGTCATCAAAAAGGAAACCAGTGCTTTCATGAGGTACATCCTGAAATAGGCGCAAAACCATGGGATTCTACAATGATGCCAATGTCAGTTTCCTGACTCTCCTACACTTGTCGCCCATGAACCAGCCTACCCCTCGACCCCCACGCCCTGCTCAGGCAGCCTCCGCACCTGCCAGCGCCAGCGTGACCCCTCTAGGCTGGATGCACACGGCCCGCTTTTTGACCACCGCCGCCCAGCTGGTCCACCTGCCCGAGTACGCGCTGCCTGAAATTGCCTTTGTGGGCCGCTCCAACGCCGGAAAATCTACCTGCATCAACACCCTGACCCAGCAAAAACAACTGGCCTTTGCCTCCAAAAAGCCCGGTCGCACGCAGCACATCAACCTGTTCTCACTGGGCAAACAAGGCGTGCACGACGCTGTGCTGGCGGACCTGCCCGGCTACGGCTACGCCGCAGTTCCCAAGGCTGACAAAGCCCGCTGGCAACGCGTCATGGCCAACTACCTGGTCAGCCGCTCCAACCTGACCGGCGTGGTCATGTTGTGCGATCCCCGCCACGGCCTGACCGAACTGGACGAAGCCCTGCTCGAAATCATCCGCCCTCGGGTGGAAGAAGGGCTGAAATTTCTGGTGTTGCTCACCAAAGCCGACAAACTCACTCGCGCCGAGCAGGCCAAAGCGCTGTCCATTACCCGTCTGCAGGCGGGGGGGGGCGATGTGAAACTCTTCTCGGCCCTCAAAAAGCAAGGGGTTGAAGAGGTGGCCCAACACCTGTGGGACTGGATTCACCCTGCCCAGACACAGGCTGCTCAGCCACAAGCGCCAGCCGTCAATACACCGCAGGCGACCCCGCCGGACGGGTCTTGAAGCGTTTGTGGACCCAGTAATACTGCTCGGGCATGGACTGCACCAACGTCTGCAGGTGATCGTTCATGCGCTGGGTGTCAGCCATCACATCCTCTGAAGGAAAGTTTGCCCAAGGCTGACCAATGTCGATGCAGTAGCCTGAGCGCGTCATGCGTGTGGCTCCACTGACCACCCGGGCACGACCCAGACGAGCAAAGCGAGACAGCGACGGCAACGTCGCTGCAGGCACGCCAAAAAAGTTGACGAACACCGACTCGGCCGCGCCAAAGTCCATATCCGGCAAGAGGTAGAGCTTATCGCCCTGACGCAGACCGGCAAGGATGGCCTTGACCCCCTCGTGGCGCTCATACAGGCGGTTCAACCCATTGCGGTTGCGACCATTGCGCACCCAGTCGTCCAGGGCTTGGCCACGTTGCGGTACATAAATGCTGGCCATGGGCTGCCCCAGCACCACCGTCAAAGCCACGCCGCCCGCATCAAGCCCGACAAAGTGCGGCGCAAACATCACCACCCCGCCCGCTTGCTGCAAGGCCTGGACATCGCCCGTGACCTGCAGACGCCTGCGCAGGACGGACACAGGTGCATGCCACAGCCAGGCCCGGTCCAGCAGGGACTGCATCACACACACAAAGTGCCGACGCAACACCTGCCGACGATGCGCAGCGCGCCACTGTGGGAAACACAGGGCCAAATTGATATCGGCCACACGCCTGCGCTCATGCGCCAGGGCATATAAAAGCAGACCCAGCGCAGCCCCCAGAGCACGCAACACAGGCAATGGCCACCACGCCAGAAAACGCATGAAGGCGATCAACAGGCGCGCCACTTAAAAGCCCTTTCGCGGTGACTTGTAACGCGCATAAGCCCACAGGTATTGCGAAGGCGCCTGCAAAACCATCTGCTCCATGGCCTGGTTGATTTGGACCACCGCGGTTGCCAGATCGCTGGACAACTCAAAGCCCAAGCTCTGCGTGTGCAAACGGTAACCACGCCCCCAAGCCAGTCTCTCGCCCCAGATCAACACAGGCCGCGCACCGGTTTGCTGCACCAGGCGGGCGGCCAACGTCATGGTGTAGGCTGGCTTGCCAAAAAAAGGCGCCCACTGGCCCAAGCCCTCCGGAGGAACCTGGTCGGGCAGCAACCCCACGGCCTGACCGCTTCGCAAAGCCTTGATCATTTGGCGCACCCCAGCCAGCGTGGTGGGCACAGCCTCCAACCCCGGTCGGTTACGCGCCATCTCCATGACGGCGTTCAGCTGCGCCTGGCGCGCGGGCCGGTACAGCACCGTCAACATCCCGTGTTCCCGCCCAAAACGCTGGGCCAAGGCCTGCGCCGTGATTTCAAAACAACCCATGTGCGGCGTCAAAAACACCACGCCCTTGCCCTGCGCGTAGGCTTCAACGGCCGCTTGGTCCTGAGCCCAGACCACGCGGGGCGTACGCCCCAGCCAAAGCCGGGGCAGCTCGGCAGACATGCAACCAGCCTGACCCACAGCCCCACGCACCTGCCCCCAAGTCAGGCCTGCCTGACGGGCATTGGCCAGAAAGCGCTGGCGATACGCCGGCGCCACCAGCCAGGCCAGCCAACCACCCACGTAACCGAGCAGGTGCAGGGCCCACAACGGCCAGCGGCTGAAAAAACGAAACAGAAACAACATGGGGCCGATTTTGCCCTGAAGCGGTGCGGGGATTTGCGACAGCTCTTGAAAGCGCTGCAAATGCCCTTATGATTAGCACTCGAACAACATGAGTGCTAACAATGCACCATGCAAAAGTCAGTTCACGCCAACTTTGTTGGCGTTTGTTTGTCAAACCCTTTGTATTTATCTTCAAGGAGATGTCATGAACCTGCGTCCTCTGGCCGATCGCGTGATCGTCAAGCGTCTGGAAAACGAAACCAAAACCGCTTCGGGCATCGTGATCCCCGACAACGCTGCAGAAAAGCCTGATCAAGGCGAAATCCTGGCCGTCGGCCCCGGCAAGACCAACGACAAGGGCGAAACCAAAGCCCTGTCCGTCAAGGTCGGCGACCGCGTCCTGTTTGGCAAGTACTCTGGCCAGACCGTCAAGGTCAATGGCGACGAGCTGCTGGTCATGAAAGAAGAAGACCTGTTCGCAGTTGTTGAGTAATTTGCACCACCGACCGAACGACGCGCGAAGCGCGCGGACGATCTGTCCTCAACCAACCCATTGATTATCTAAGCAAGGAATTTAAAAATGGCAGCAAAAGACGTAGTTTTCGGCAGCGACGCACGTGCACGCATGGTCGAGGGTGTGAACATCCTGGCCAACGCCGTCAAAGTGACCCTGGGCCCCAAGGGCCGCAACGTGGTGCTCGAGCGCTCCTTCGGCGCCCCCACCGTGACCAAGGACGGTGTGTCCGTGGCCGAAGAAATCGAACTCAAAGACAAGCTCATGAACATGGGCGCACAAATGGTGAAAGAAGTAGCTTCTAAGACTTCTGACAACGCTGGCGACGGCACCACCACCGCGACCGTG
>JALRIL010000086.1 GCA_023255445.1 Limnohabitans sp.
CGAGAAGGTCTGAGCGAACTTGGTCGGGATGGTGGTGTTCTTGGTGATCATCTTGGTCATGACACCGCCCAGGGTCTCGATGCCCAGGCTCAGAGGTGTCACGTCCAGCAGCAGCACGTCCTTGCGGTCACCCGAGAGCACCTGGCCCTGGATGGCGGCGCCCACGGCCACGGCTTCGTCGGGGTTGACGTCCTTGCGCGGCTCCTTGCCGAAGAACTCCTTGACCTTGTCCTGCACCTTGGGCATGCGGGTCTGACCACCCACCAGGATCACGTCGTCGATGTCGGACACATTGATGCCGGCGTCCTTGATGGCGATGCGGCAGGGGGCGATGGAGCGCTCGATCAGGTCTTCCACCAGCGACTCGAACTTGGCACGCGTGAGTTTCACGTTCAGGTGCTTGGGGCCGGTGGCGTCGGCGGTGATGTAGGGCAGGTTGACGTCGGTGGCCGAAGACGAGGACAGCTCGATCTTGGCCTTCTCGGCGGCTTCTTTCAGGCGCTGCAGTGCCAGCACGTCCTGCTTGAGGTTGACGCCGGATTCCTTTTTGAACTCTTCGATGATGTAGTCAATGATGCGCTGGTCGAAGTCTTCGCCGCCCAGGAACGTGTCGCCGTTGGTGGACAGCACTTCGAACTGCTTTTCGCCATCGACGTCGGCGATCTCGATGATGGACACGTCAAACGTGCCGCCACCCAGGTCGTACACGGCGATCTTGCGGTCGCCCTTTTCCTGCTTGTCCAGGCCAAAGGCCAGGGCCGCAGCGGTGGGCTCGTTGATGATGCGCTTGACGTCCAGACCGGCAATGCGGCCGGCGTCTTTGGTAGCCTGGCGCTGGGCGTCGTTGAAGTAGGCGGGTACGGTGATCACGGCCTCGGTGACCGGCTCGCCCAGGTAGTCCTCGGCGGTCTTCTTCATCTTGCGCAGCACTTCAGCGCTGATTTGGGGCGGGGCCATCTTGTTGCCACGCACTTCCACCCAGGCGTCGCCGTTGTCGGCGGCAGAGATGGTGTAGGGCATCAGGTCGATGTCCTTTTGCACTTCTTTTTCGGTGAACTTGCGGCCGATCAGGCGCTTGACGGCGTACAGCGTGTTCTTGGGGTTGGTCACGGCCTGGCGCTTGGCGCTGGCGCCGACCAGAATTTCGCCGTCTTCTTGGTAAGCAATGATGGACGGCGTGGTGCGCGCGCCTTCGGCGTTTTCGATCACCTTGGTGGTGTTGCCTTCCATGATGGCCACGCACGAGTTGGTGGTGCCCAGGTCAATGCCGATGATTTTTCCCATGTTGTGTGCTCCGTAGAGGAAATTTAAGACTGATTAAGAGGTGAGGCCTGGATTGAGTAATTCAAGAGGCCCTTGTTGACGGTGGACTTGTGCAGTCGAGCGGTCGGTCCTGCCGCTTGAATTATTTGGGGGCAGCCACCGTGACGAGGGCCGGGCGCAATACGCGCTCGGCGATCAGGTAGCCCTTTTGCAGCACGGTCACGACCGTGTTGGCCTCCTGCTCGGCAGGCACCATGCTGATGGCTTGATGCTGGGCTGGGTCGAATTTGGTGCCAGCAGCAGGTGCTACTTCAATCACCTTGTTGCGTTCCAGGGCGCTCTTGAGTTGGCGCAAGGTGGCCTCGGAGCCTTCGCGGATCTGTTCGATCGTGGCGTTGGGAATGGCCAGGCCGGCTTCCAGGCTGTCGAGCACGGGCAGCAGGCTTTCCGCAAAACCCTCGACCGCAAACTTGCGGGACTTGGCGATTTCATCGTCGGCCCGGCGGCGGGCGTTTTGCACATCGGCCTGGGCGCGCAGGTACAAGTCGGCCAGCTCGGCGTTCTTGGCCTGGAGTTCAGCCAGCTGGGCGTTCAGGTCTTGTGCGTCTTCGGGCGCCTGTGTGTCGGGCGATGTGTGCTCGGGGTTGACGTTGTCGGGGGTAGGGGTGTTTTCGGACATGGGTGCTTAAAAAAACAGCAAAACAAAAACTTGCCTCCTTAAATGGGGGCTGGTTTTGCCAATTCAAGAGTCAATTGTGGGCGTGTGCATCCCGCACACGCAGGCAGCTTACTCGACAGCCAGCAATTCGACGTCGAACTTCAGGGTCGCGTTGGGCGGAATCACGCCACCGGCTCCGCGAGGGCCATAGCCCAGTTCGGGAGGGATGATCAGGGTGCGCTGGCCGCCCACTTTCATGCCGGCCACGCCCTCGTCCCAGCCGCGGATGACCATGCCTGCGCCCAATGGGAATACGAAAGGGTCGTTGCGGTCACGGCTGGAGTCGAACTTGGCGCCTTGCTGGCCGTCGGCAAACAACCAACCGGTGTAGTGCACCGTCACCTCCTGGCCAGCGCGAGCTTCTGGGCCTTCGCCGGTGGCGGTATCGATGAATTGCAGGCCGGAAGTGGTGGTTTGCATGGCAGTCCCAGTGTTCAAAAATCAATCGTTAATTATGCCAGTGCGGGTTGGTCGGTCTGCCCATCACCTTGCAGCAGGCTTTGACGCATGCGCCGCTCCAACAACTCGTCAAAGTTGTACAGCCCCGGGGGGCAGGTCTCGAGTTCATGGAGGGCAAAAACAGCGCCCGTGCCAAAGGCTTCACGCTTGATGGAGCTGTGGATCAGGCGCACCGTCTGGTAGGGAAAACCGAAGATGACCTCGTGGTGCCCCACAATCCCGCCCAGGCGCATGGAGGTGATTTGGTCCTCCTCCACCGAAAGCGTTTCGGCGATGCGCCGTGCGGTGCCCGAGATCTCTTCTTTTTGCTTGAAGTGCTGCTCCAAAATGGCCACATCAGCAAACGGCGCGATATTGCGCAAGAGTTTGGCCGCCAGGATCAGAAAGTTGATGCCCAAGGTGATGTTGGGCGAACAAAGCACCTGGGTTTGCTTGCCCAGTTGCGCCATGAAGCTCAGGTGGTTTTCCTGGTAGGCCGAGTTGGCGCTGACGAGCATGACGCCGCGCTTTGCCATGGCTGAGCCGTAATGGAACACCGCATCCGGGTGCGAAAAATCCACAATCGCATCGACAGGGTGCTGGTCCAGCCAGGCGTCCCAGTCCTGGTCCGCGAGCGTGAACGGGATGTCACGATCCTTGAGGTGAACCGATTCGGCCATGTGCTTGCGCGCGACCCATTGCAGGCTGCAGCGTGGGTCTTCCATTAACACATTGGCAACGGCCTGTCCGGCCTTGCCGTAACCGATCAAGCCGACTCGTAAAGGTTGCAGTGATGTGGATGGTGTGTGCTTGTTCATTTGTCTTTCCTCCTGCCTTCATTATATTTGTACGAATATAAAATGAGGCAACTTGAGCAAATCGTGTCATAAAGTAACTGCAAGGGATGCAAAACACGTTTCGAGGCACAATTGAAAGTGTTACATCAAGCTCAACAAGGGGGAAACCATGAACAAATCGACAACAGCTCTGATCACACTGGCAATGCTGGGCAGCGTCGTACTGACGGGTTGCGAAACGATGACAACCCAGCAAAAAGGGGTGGGCGGCGGCGCAGCCATTGGCGCCATTGCAGGACAGGTCATTGGACGTGATACCAAATCCACTGCCATGGGCGCGGCTTTGGGAGCTCTGGGGGGCTATGTCTGGTCGCGTCAGATGGAGGAGAAAAAGCGCCAGATGGAGGCGGTGACTGCTGGAACCGGCACGCAGGTCAGTCAAACAGCGGACAACCAGCTCAAACTGAGCATTCCGAATGACATTTCCTTTGCCTCGGGCAAATCCGACATCCAGCCTCGACTCAAGCCGATTCTCGATCAATTTGCCCAAGGGGTGAACCAGCAGGCTTCAATGGAAGTGAAGATCATTGGCCACACCGACAGCACGGGCAGCGATGCCATCAACAATCCATTGTCGGTACGTCGTGCGGAGAGTGCGCGTGATTACCTGGTCTCGCGCGGCGTGGCTGCCAGCCGTATCGGTACTGAAGGCCGGGGCTCGCGCGAGCCGATTGCCGACAATGCCACCGAAGCGGGCCGTGCCCGCAACCGCCGCATCGACATTTACCTGGCTGAACGGCAGCGTTGAACCGCTTCAGAGGTAAATCTTTTGGAGCAGCTCCAGCAGCGTCTTGCGCTGGGCTGCGGTCAGGCGGGCTGAACGTTCGATCTCCAGATCGGCAGCCGCCTGTTCGGCCTGCACCATCAGGTTGACGCCCTGGGCCGTTGGGTGCAAGCCCATGGCCCGCCCATCGGTGGGGTGAGGGTGGCGCTCAATCAGGCCACGGGCCTCCAGCGACTGGATCAGGCCCACCAGGTTGGGCGGCAGCAGATTCAAGGCTGAACACAATTGCCGCGAAGTCACTCCCGGGTTGTGGTGGATCACCGACATCACCGAAAAATCCACCGGACGCAAACCAAACTCAGCCATGCGTTCCAGAAAGCCTTCAATGATTGTCAGCGCCGCACGTCGCGCGTTGTAGCCCAGCAGGGTTTGCAGGTAGCGCGTGTCCACCTGGTCTACCGCACTCACATTCGGCAAGGCGTTGACTGCCGGCTTGTTGCGACGTGTCGGGCGCTTGAAACTGGTTTGAGCCGTGGTGACCATGGTCGCGGATTATGCAGCGGCTGTTGTGCATTGCTGCACGATGATGAAGGTGCGCATCTGGAACTCGGGCAATACCCACTGGCGGAGGGCTTTGGCCGGAGCTCGCCATCGTGTGGTGACACCTGGTGTGCTGTCGTTGACGGTGGCATCGATGCGCAGCCAAGCCCAATCCAGCAGCACCAAGGCGCAGGCGCGCAAATAGTCGTCGGCCACGCGAAACGGCAGTTGCGCGTCCTTCGGTGCAGCCTCCACGATTTGTTTCGTCACGGCGCGCAGTGTGCCGATGCGTGCCACGGCGGCGGTGCGTGTGGCAGCCTTGGCAGGCAGGTCGGTTTCGACAAAGTCCAGCAAGGCATTCATGCCCTGGCCACCGTCGGTCAACACCTTGCGCACCAGCAGGTCGATCGCCTGGATCTCGTTGGTGCCCTCGTAAATCATGGCCACGCGGGCGTCACGGATGTGCTGTTCGATGCCCCATTCGCGCACATAGCCGTGGCCACCAAACACCTGCAGGCAGTCGCTGCCGCCATGAAAAGCCTGGTGCGTGAAGACCGACTTCATGATGGGCGTGACCAGGGCGCACCAGCGCTGCGCAAACGGTTGTGCTTCGGCCGCGCCGTGCTTGATCTGGTCAAGCTCAAGGGCCGTCTTGTAGGCCAGCACACGGCCGGCATCCACCCAGGCGCGCTGGGTGTCCAGAATGCGGCGCATGGCCGGGTGTTCGGCAATCAGGTCGGCCTCGCCAGCACCCTTGCCTTTGCCCGGTGCGCGCATCTGGCGGCGTTCCTGCGAATAGGCGTCGGCCTTTTGCCAGGCGGCGTCCAGCAGGCCGATGCCCTGCAGGGCCACATGCAGACGTGCCGCGTTCATCATGATGAACATCGCATTCAGGCCTTTGCCCGGCTCGCCCACGATCTGGCTGGCGGCTTCGTCAAAGCGCATCACGCAGGTGGGGCTGCCGTGCAGGCCCATTTTTTCTTCGATGCGGTCGCAATGCACGCGGCTGCGCGTGCCGTCCGGGTAGAACTTGGGCACCAGAAACAGCGACAGGCCCTTCGGGCCGGGCGGCGCGTCGGGCAAGCGGGCCAGCACCAGGTGCACGATGTTGGGGGCCATGTCGTGCTCGCCCGCGCTGATGAAAATCTTCTGCCCTGTGATGCGGTAAGTGCCATCGGCCTGAG
>JALRIL010000147.1 GCA_023255445.1 Limnohabitans sp.
ATCGATGGACATTAAGTCTGATATGACACAAGGATCAAATGGTAGAAGGAGATATGGGTGGAACCCAAGTCCTGAAAATAAAAAATTCTCACTAGGACTAGTAAAAAATTACCTTAGACAAGAGTTTGTAATACAAGATGAGGCCTGTGCCGCCGAAAAAGCGGTGGCCTTGTTGCGACAGCACGCCAACTTGTAGGCCGGCCTCTGTGTTGGGCCGCATCATGTCGCAGCGCAGACCCGGGTTGAGGTTCCAGGGGCTCAACACCCACCACTCCATGTTGTAGAGATAGTAGGCCACCGCCGTCACCGTGCAGCCGGGCGGGCAGTGTTCCATGGTCACGCTGGGCCTGGCGTTGGGCATTTTGATGTCCATTGCACGCTCCAAACAGCTGGTGCAGACATGAACGTGGTTGGCATCATCGGTGTGGGCAATATGGGCGGCGGCATGCTTGCGCGCCTGCGCTCGCTGCAAGTGGCTGTGGCCGTGTGCGACGTGGAGCCCTTGCGCGTAGCGCAAGCCCACCATCTGGGGGCGCAAGTGTGCGAGTCGCCAGCCCAGCTGGTGCAGACCCTGGGGCCCGAGGGCGTGTTGATCATTGCCGTGGTGGACGATGCGCAAACCCGACAGGTGTTGTGGGGCGAGGACGGTGCTGCGACGGCGTTGGGCTCAGCGCAAACCGTGATGCTGTGCCCGACACTGGCGCCAGTGTTTGTCGAAGAACAGGCTGCGCTATTGACGCAAGCCGGGGTGCTGTGCGTGGACGCCCCCATGTCCGGGGGGCCGCTGCGGGCTGCCGAGGGCACCATGAGCTTGATGGTGGCGTGCTCTGAGCCAGCCTGGCTGCAGGCGCACGGGCTGATGGAACAGCTCAGCAACAAGGTGTTTAGGGTGGGTGAGCGCGCGGGCGATGCGGCGCGCACCAAGCTGGTCAACAACCTGCTCGCAGCCATCAACCTGGCGGGCGCGGCCGAGGTGCTGGCGCTGGCCGAGCGTATGGGGCTGGATGCGCAGCGCACCTTGTCGGTCATCGAGGCGTCCAGCGGACAAAGCTGGATGGGATCAGACCGCATGCGCCGAGCTTTGGCGGACGACTTTGCCCCGCGCGCCCACACCACCTTGCTGGCCAAAGACAGTCGGCTGGCGGTGGAGGCGGCAGCGTCGGTGGGCTTTGCGCCCTTGCTCGGGCAGGTGGCCCAAGACGCGTTTGCACAAGCGGTTCAGTCCGGCCTGGCCGGGCTGGACGATGCGGCTCTGCTCAAGTGGATGCGCAGTACCCGCTGAGCGCATCAGCCCGTGGCCGGCAAGGACACCGCCAGCTGCCTACAATGGGCAGCATGATTTCCCGCGAACCCACTCTTGAGCGCTTGGCCACAGCCAAGACTTTGCTGCTTGACCCCTTTGGCTTGGACGAGGGGCATTTGACGCGCGCCCTCGCGACCATCAAGGCGCACCAGGTCGATGACGCCGACCTGTATTTCCAGTACACCCGGACCGAAGGCTGGAGCCTGGAGGAAGGCATCGTCAAGACCGGCAGCTTCAGCATCGACCAGGGCGTGGGCGTGCGTGCGGTGGCGGGCGAGAAAACCGCCTTTGCCTACTCCGACGACATCTCAGAAGCCTCGCTGATGGATGCGGCCATCACGGTGCGCGCCATCGCGGCAGCTGCGCAGAACAAGCGCAGCAAAGTACCTGCCCGCAAGGTGTCGGCCAGCCGCTCGCTCTACCCCTCGCTGGACCCGATGTCCACGCTTGACAGCTCGACCAAGGTCAAACTTTTGGAGAAGGTCGAAAAGCTTGCCCGAGCCAAAGATCCGCGCGTGGTGCAGGTGATGGCCGGCATGGCCACCGAGTACGACGTGGTGCTCGTGGCCCGAGCGGACGGCACGCTGGCAGCCGATGTGCGTCCATTGATCCGCCTGTCGGTGT
Organism: Limnohabitans sp.; assembly: GCA_023255445.1. Taxonomy (GTDB): domain Bacteria; phylum Pseudomonadota; class Gammaproteobacteria; order Burkholderiales; family Burkholderiaceae_C; genus Limnohabitans_A. The sequence goes on from JALRIL010000147.1 coordinate 1,928, forward strand.
CGGTGATTGCCGAGCACAACGGCCGCCGTGAAGCGGGTAGCAGCGGTGGTGGCGGCCGCTTCGGTCTGGCTTATTTTGACGATGCGCTGGTCGAAACCTATGTGGACGAAGCCGTGCATGCGGCGCTCACCAACCTGGACGCACGCCCCGCACCCGCCGGCGAGATGACTGTGGTGCTGGGCCCTGGCTGGCCCGGCGTGCTGCTGCACGAGGCGGTGGGCCACGGTCTGGAGGGCGACTTCAATCGCAAGGGATCGAGCGCGTTCAGCGGTCGCATCGGCCAGCGCGTGGCGGCCAAAGGCGTGACGGTGCTCGACGACGGCACCATGGCCGACCGTCGCGGCTCGCTCAATGTGGACGACGAGGGCCACGCCAGCCAGAAGAACGTGCTGATCGAGGACGGCATCCTGCGCGGCTACATCCAGGACGCGATGAACGCCCGACTGATGGGTGTCAAGCCCACCGGCAACGGCCGCCGCGAAAGCTACGCGCATGTGCCCATGCCACGCATGACCAACACCTAGCGGATTACGTCATCACGACCCCTGCAAGTGGATTTATCCTCAACATGCTGGTCCTTGTCGCCCCCGTTTCCGCCAAGGGACAAATTACCCTCGACGGCACCACGATCCCAGCCAGTGAATTCACGGACATACCTTCAACCAGTTACTCCGTCGCGAGAGTCGAGATTTCACTTGGAGCACATTACATTCGAGGCTCCGAGCCCTTCGGCCTATCAGTTATGGGTTTTACCTCCGCCGATAGCTATGCGTACTCAGGAGGCTTTGGTCTAGTCACCACTGCGGGCGGTTACGCAGCAGCGCTCAACAACGCACCTCCAACGGCTCCTTTTGCCGCGGGAGGCGATACGCTTTCCGGCTCTAGTGTCATCTGCTCCGCGCTCT
>JALRIL010000048.1 GCA_023255445.1 Limnohabitans sp.
AATTTTTTCACCTTGGTAGGCATACCAAGCGCCAGACTTGTCAATGATGCTGTGTGCCACGCCCAAGTCGATGATTTCACCCTCGAGGCTGATGCCCTTGCCATACATGATGTCGAACTCGGCGGTTTTGAAAGGGGGCGCCACTTTGTTTTTGACCACCTTCACGCGGGTCTCGTTACCGGTCAGCTCGTCACCTTTTTTAATCTGCCCGATACGGCGGATGTCGAGGCGAACCGATGAGTAAAACTTGAGTGCGTTACCACCCGTTGTGGTCTCGGGGCTACCGAACATCACACCGATCTTCATGCGGATCTGGTTGATGAAGATGACGGTGCAGTTGGTTTTCTTGATGGTGGCGGTCAGTTTGCGCAGGGCCTGGCTCATCAGGCGGGCTTGCAGCCCAGGCAGGCTGTCGCCCATGTCGCCTTCGATTTCGGCTTTGGGCGTGAGGGCCGCCACCGAGTCGATCACCACCAGGTCCACCGCGCCGGAGCGCACCAGGCTGTCCACAATTTCGAGAGCCTGCTCGCCGGTGTCAGGCTGCGAAATCAGCAGGTTGGGGAGGTTCACGCCCAGGTTTTGGGCATATTGCACGTCCAGGGCGTGTTCAGCGTCCACAAAGGCGCAGGTGCCGCCGAGCTTTTGCATTTCGGCAATGACCTGCAGCGTCAGCGTGGTCTTGCCCGACGATTCCGGGCCATAGATTTCAATCACGCGGCCACGCGGCAGGCCGCCCACGCCCAGGGCGATGTCCAGGCCCAGCGAGCCGGTGGAGACGACCTGGATGTCTTCAATCGCTTCGCCTTCGCCCAGGCGCATGATGGTGCCTTTGCCGAATTGTTTCTCGATCTGGGCCAGGGCGGCTTGCAGGGCTTTGGCTTTTTCGGTGTCCATCTCGCTCATGAAATTCTCCTTGAATATCAACAGGTTGCTTTGCTTGTGTCCCTTGAAGCGTCAGCTTTACTGAACGCTTGAACAGTACTGTATATGTACAGTATTTGTCTGTAAATGGTTTTTTTAGTCAGTTTAATTTACCATTTCGACATGGACGAATCACGGCTCGATGAAAGCTGGCGGCAAACGCATCTTGGGCGTTTGCTGGGCCATGCCATGCGCAAATTTGATACACGCGTGCTGGAACTGATGGCCGCCAACGAGGGTGTACCGCTGGCACTGGCCAACCTGGCTGCGCGCGACAAGATCAGTGCGGCACACATTCACATCACACGGCATTTGAGTTTGGAGGGCACCCGGCTGACCGAACTGGCGCAACGGGCCGGCATGACCAAACAAGCCATGGGCAATCTGGTCAACCAGTGCGAGGCTTGGGGCCTGGTGTCAAAACAGGACGATGCGCTGGACGCCCGCGCGATCAAGGTGGTGTTCACAGAAACAGGGCGCGCATGGCTGCAGGCCTTTCAGAATGCAGTGCGGCAAGCCGAAGCTGAATTTCGCGAACACGTGGGGGCCGAGGTGGCCACGGTGGTGGCGCTCGGCTTGGAGGCCTATGCGCACTAGAATCGGACATCCACACCGGAGACAAGCATGCGGATCCTGATAGCAGAAGATGACCAGGTGCTGGCCGATGGCCTGTTGCGTACTTTGCGCGCAGCAGGCGCGGCCGTAGACCACGTGGCCAGTGGTTCCGAGGCCGATGCAGCCTTGATGACCAACAACGAATTTGACCTGTTGATCCTCGACCTGGGCTTGCCCAAGCTGCATGGGCTCGAAGTGCTCAAACGCATGCGTGCCCGCGGTACCACCTTGCCCGTGCTGATTCTGACGGCGGCCGACAGTGTGGAAGAGCGCGTGAAGGGGCTGGACTACGGCGCCGACGACTACATGGCCAAGCCGTTTTCCCTGCAGGAGCTCGAAGCGCGGGTGCGCGCACTGACGCGCCGCGGCATGGGCGGCGCTACGTCGCAGATCAAGCATGGCCCCTTGGTCTATGACCAGGCCGGGCGCGTGGCCACCATTGAGGGCAAGATGGTTGAGCTCTCGGCGCGCGAACTGGGTTTGCTGGAGGTGTTGCTCCAGCGCGCAGGGCGGCTGGTCAGCAAAGACCAGCTCGTCGAGCGCCTGTGTGAGTGGGGCGAAGAAGTCAGCAACAACGCCATCGAGGTGTACATCCACCGCTTGCGCAAGAAGATCGAGAAAGGCCCGATCCGCATTGCCACTGTGCGTGGTCTGGGCTACTGCCTCGAAAAAATCCCGGGTTGATGTTGCCCTGCCTCCAGCCCTGAGCCATGAAATCACGCGGCTGGAATGCCCTGCTTTTTCGCAAGGAACAGCGATCGCTGTTTGGCGAGATCCTGGACTGGATGCTCACGCCACTGCTGCTCTTGTGGCCCATCAGCCTGGCCCTGACCTGGCTGGTGGCCCAAGGCCTGGCCAACAAACCGTTTGACCGTGCGCTGGTCTACAACGTGCAGGCGCTGGCCCAGCAAATCAAGCCGGGGCCCGGCGATCGGGTGCAATTCATGTTGTCGCAGTCTGCCAGCGAGCTGCTGCGTGCTGACGAAACCGACCAGGTGTATTACCAGGTGCGCGGCACGCACGGCGAGTTTCTCGGCGGCGAGCGCGACATGCCGCTGCCCAAGGATGCCAACATCAACCACAGCTACGAGGTTCGCATTCGCGATGACGAAATGCGCGGCATGGAAGTGCGTGTGGCCTACACCTGGGTCAAGCTGGGTGATCTTGAGCACCAGCCAGCGCTGGTACAGGTGGCTGAAACACGCGAAAAACGATCAGTGTTGGCGGCCGAAATCATCAAGGGCGTGATGCTGCCGCAGTTTGTGATCCTGCCCTTGGCGGTGCTCTTGGTGTGGCTGGCGCTGGTGCGCGGCATCAAGCCCCTGTCACAACTGGAAGAGCGCATTCGTGCCCGAAAGAGTGATGACCTCAGCCCCCTGGATGACAAAGCGGTGCCGCTGGAGGTGGCGCCGCTGGTGTCCTCCGTCAATGACTTGCTCGAGCGCTTGAAGGACTCCATTTCGACACAAAAGCGTTTTCTGGCCGATGCGGCGCATCAACTCAAAACGCCCTTGGCCGGCTTGCGCATGCAGGCCGATCTGGCGCAACGCCCCGGGGCTGGTGAAGAAGACCTCAAGCGCTCGCTGCAGCAAATTGGACGTGCCAGCGTCGCGGCCACGCACACCGTCAACCAATTGTTGTCACTGGCGCGGGCTGAGGGTGGTGCCAGCACCACGCTGCAAGACTGTGACATGGTGGAGGTGGTCAGCGAGGTGATCCAGGATTCCTGGCCACATGCCATGGACAAGGGCCTGGACCTGGGCTATGACGGCGTGGCGCCGGGCTCGGGCGGTGTGACGGTGGTGGGCAACCGCACCTTGCTCAAGGAGATGGTGCGCAACCTGGTTGACAACGCCATTCACTACACCCCCAGCAGCCCCGAGTTGCAGGGGGTGGTGACGGTGCGTGTGCTGGTGGACCCTTACAGCGGCACGCTGGTGCTGCAAGTCGAGGACAACGGGCCGGGCATTGCGCCTGCAGAGCGCGATCTGGTGTTCCAGCCTTTTTACCGAACGCTGGGCACCAACGTAGATGGCTCGGGGCTGGGCCTGCCCATTGTGCGCGAGATCGCCGAGCGGCATGGCGCCGAAGTCTCGATCGAGGCGGCACGCCCCGGTGCGAATCGACCGGGCGCGTGTTTCACGGTGCGTTTCAGTCGCCGCCACTGACGTGGCGGCAAGGCGCATCAGGCAATGGCCGATGCGCTCATGTCCAGTTGCAGGCGTTCGCGCTCCATCACGCGGGCCACAGCGGGCTGCGCCGCCACCTTTTGCACGAAAGCCCACAGTTGCGGGTGCACTTGGGGGCCAATGCCGGCAATCGTGCCCCAACGCGTCAGGGTCAGTGCGTAGGCGTCCAGCGGGCCAAAATGCTCGCCAGCCAGCCAGGTGCGGCCAGATTCGTTGTTGGCCACCACCAGCGCTTGAAGTTCGCTGAGCAGGGTTTTGTACTGGCCGATGGCGTGCGTGCGGATGGCGGCCTGGGCCTCCGGCTGGTCGGTGAATTTGGCCGGCATGAACACATGGGTGAAAGTGGGGTGCACCGTGTTGTTCATCCATGCAAAGGTGGACAGGGCACGGGCGCGCTCCAGGTGCGTGCTGGGCAGAAAGTGCTGGCCGGGGAAGACCATGTCCAAGTAGAGCGTGATGGCCACAATCTGGGTGATCACGTTGGCATCGTGCGAGAGCACGGGGACCTGGCTGCGTGGGTTGATGAGTTTGTAGTCTTCGGTGTATTGCTCGCCCTTGTGCAGCTTGACAGGGGTGGGCTCGAAGTTGGTGCCGCTCATCTCCAGCAGCACATGGGGAACAAAAGAACAGGCGCCCGGGGCGTAGAACAGTTTCATGGTCATGGCAAGTCTCCTTTACTGCACAGAAGGGGGGGGAGGTGTCGGCGCTGGGCTCATGCGCGATTGAACATCGGTCAGTTTGAAGGCCTGAGCCTCAATGGGTGGCTGGGCGAGCACTTCGGGGTGGGGGCGGGTGGGGCCCCAGCCCCAGCGCGAGAAGATGCCGGCTGTCCAGCTCAGCACCAACACATTGAAAACCAGCAACAGTACGATCGCACTGCGAAGCAACATGTTTGTCCTTTACACAAAGGGATGAGGTCTGACGCTCACCTCGGCGCTGTTGATCAGCTCCAAACCACGTTCTGTCTGCAATCGTAACGCACCTTGGGGGTCGACCCCGCAGGACAGACCCTCTTTGCCGTCACTGGTCCATACCTTACGGCCCCGTAGGGCATCCTGGGCCTCGAAGGCGGGTTGCCAGGACGCAAAGCCGCGCGATTCAAAGGCCAGCAAAGCCTGAATCAGGGGGGCTGCCAGGTGCCCCAAGGCCAAGGGTGCCGTCAGTTCGGGCACAAGCTCCTGCATCGCAGCAGGGGGTTGGCGCAAAGTCTCGGGGGTCGACACGGGGCGTATGTTGATCCCCATGCCTACCACCACATGGCTTTGACCACCGGTGCTGGCCGCTTCAACCAGGATGCCACCCAGTTTGCGGTCTTGCCACCAGAGGTCGTTGGGCCACTTCAGTCGAATGTCGGGGTGCAGCTGCTGCGCGGCCACCAGGCCCACCATCAGCGACAGGCCTGACCAGTCTTGCGGGGCGTAGGGCATGCCGATGGAAAAAGTCAGTGCATCGCCGGTGCAGCTGCTCCATTGGCGACCTTGTCGGCCGCGCCCGGCGCTTTGGTGCTCGGCCACCAGCAAGGTTGGCTCGGTTTGCCCGGAACGTGCACGACGCATCAGCTCGGAGTTGGTTGAGTCCACCTCGGGCAGGATTTCAACCGTGAAATCGGGCAGCAGGCCAACGACCGCTTCCCAGATGGATTCGGCGGGCCAGGCCGACATCTCAAGCCTTCTTCTTGCCAGATTTTTTCTTTTTCTTGTTTTGGCTCGGTGTCTTGGGCGTATCGGGCCGGTCCTTGGGGGCCAGCAGGGTGCCTCGGCACGATTTGGCACCACACCAGCAGGGGTACTCGGCCTTGAGCTTCTTGGTGTAGGGCTCGTCGATGATCAGGCCATAGTCGTAATTGAGCTCTTCACCGGCTTTGATGTTGCGCAGCGCCTTGATGAAGATGCGGTCGTTCTCTTCATCAGCCTCGCAGTTAGGATCGCAGCTGTGGTTGATCCACCGTGAGGAGTTGCCGCCATACTGCGCATCAATGACCTTGTCCTCGTTCACATGAAAGTAGAACGTGTGGTTGGGGTCGTTGGGGTCGTGCGGGTGTCGGTCCTGGGCTTCGTCCCAGGTGATGACTTCGCCCACGTACTCGATGATGGTCTCGCCTTCGGCAAGGTCCTGCAAGGCAAACACCCCTTTGCCATGCACGCCAGAGCGACGGACCTGAATGCGACGGGTCGATGTGGAGGCGGCGGTTTTGGTCACGGCAAAAAATTTGGTATGTTGAACGTATGCAGGTGCGCGCACGTACATGTGTGTGGGCGCGCGGGCGTGCGCATGTGCGTACGCGAGAGAACTCATTGTATAGAGTGGGATGGCAGAAATATGAAAACACTGGTCATTGCGGAAAAACCTTCGGTCGCACAAGACATCGTGCGGGCCCTCACGCCCGTGGCGGGCAAGTTCGACAAGCACGACGATTACTTCGAAAGCGACAACTACGTTGTCACCAGCGCAGTGGGTCACCTGGTCGAGATCCAGGCGCCCGAGCAGTACGACGTCAAGCGCGGCAAATGGAGCTTCGCCAATTTGCCAGTGCTACCGCCGCATTTTGACTTGCGCCCGATTGAAAAAACCAAATCACGCTTGAATGCAGTGGTTCGCTTGGCTAAACGTAAGGACGTGGATCGTCTCATCAATGCGTGTGATGCGG
>JALRIL010000051.1 GCA_023255445.1 Limnohabitans sp.
CAACGGGCGGATCACCATGAACTCGCCGTTGTCGCTCACCAGCTTTGGCGGCATGCCTTTGAGCTTGCCGCCGAAGAACATGTTGAGGAAGAAGGTCTGTAGCAGGTCGTCGCGGTGGTGGCCCAGTGCGAGCTTGTTGCATTTGAGCTCGCGCGCGACGCGGTACAGAATGCCTCTGCGCAAGCGCGAGCACAGGCTGCACATGGTCTTGCCCTCGGGGATCTTATCCTTGACGATCGAATAGGTGTCCTGCGTCTCGATGTGAAACTCGATCCCGAGTTCTTTCAGGTAAGCCGGCAGGATGTGGTCCGGAAAGCCGGGCTGCTTCTGGTCCAGGTTGACGGCTACCAGCGTGAAGTCCACCGGCGCGCGGGCCTGCATCTTCATCAGGATGTCGAGCATGCCGTAGCTGTCCTTGCCACCGGACATGCAGACCATCACACGGTCGCCCGCTTCGATCATGTTGTAGTCGGAAATGGCCTGGCCCATTTGGCGGCACAGGCGCTTTTCCAGCTTATGGGCTTCGCGTTCGATTTTTTTCTGGGCGGCTGTATCTTCCGGCTCGACCCACGAGGTGTTGTTGTCAGTCATGTTCACCACTGCCCGGCCTCCATGCGGATGGCCACTTCGCAGTCTTCAAAAATTTCCAGTTTCGTGATTTTCACCCGCACGCCCAGCACGCCCGGCAGCTGCATCAGGCGGTGCGCCAGTTTGCCGATCAGGCTTTCCAGCAAATTCACATGCTCGGCGGTGCATTCATCGATGATGATTTTGCGCACCTTGCGGTAATCCAGCACATGGTCAATGTCGTCATCGCAGGGCAGCAGCGGCTGTGTGCCCTGGTTGAGTTCGGCATCCACCTGAATCGGTTGGGGGCTGGTTTTTTCGTGGTCGAGGATGCCCAGGTTGGCGTCAAAACGCAAACCAGTTAGCGACAACACTTGCAGTCCTTGCTGGGGCATGGTGTTCACATCAGGGAAAAATCGCGCTCAAAACGGCGCAGGTGTTGGCCGCCATCGACCAGCAGCGTGGTGCCAGTGATCGATGCATTGTCCAGGGCAAAGCGCACCGTTGCGGCCACGTCTTGCGGCGTGGACGAACGGCCCAGAGGGCTGAGCTGGTGCAGCTGTTCAAACTTGTCCTGGCTGAGCATATGGCTGGTCAACGTCAGGCCAGGTGCCACGCCCACCACTCGCACATGCGGCGCCAAGGCCTGGGCCAGCAAGGTGTTGGCCGCTTCCAGGGCGGCTTTGGACAAGGTGTAACTTAAAAAGTCGGGGTTGGGATTCCACAGCTTCTGGTCCAGCAAATTGACCACTACCGCTGCGCCTGCAGGCGCCTGGCGGGCGCAGGCATGAGCGTGCAAGGCCTGGGCCAGCACAATGGGCGCGCCTGTGTTGCTGCGCAGGTGCTGGACCATGCGCTCGTAGCTGAAGCTGTCGGCAGCATCGTGCTCAAACAGGGAAGCGTTGTTCACCACCGCGTCCACCTGGCCAAACAAAGCCACAGCCTGGCTCAGCAAGGCGCGCGTGGCCGATTCGTCGTTCAGGTCTGTCCGCAACACCCGATGCTCGAGGCCGTTGATGGCGTGACAGTCCCGGGCGGTTTGCTCCGCTTCAGCCAGAGAGTTGTGGCAATGCACCGCCACCTGCCAGCCTGATCGGGCCAGGTGTAAGGCCATCTCGCGGCCCAGGCGACGGGCCGCGCCCGTGATCAACACGGTGCGTGCAGGCATGGCAGCGGGGGAAGGACTGGTCATTGGGCGACAATTCGGGGGTGAAGACAGAACACCCAAGTTTAACGACCACGCTGAACCAGCGCATCCAGCAGGTTTTGGCGCACGCTGGCGGCTGGATGCCGTTTGACCAGTTCATGGCCCTGGCCCTGTACGAGCCGGGCCTGGGTTACTACAGCAACACCCTGCAAAAGTTTGGCGCCATGCCCGCATCGGGCAGCGATTTTGTGACTGCCCCGCTCATCAGCCCCCTGTTCGGGCAGACGCTTGCAACCCAGGTGGGACAGGCCCTGCAGGCCACGGGCACGACCGAGGTGTTCGAGTTTGGCGCCGGGACCGGCGCGCTGGCCTTGCAAGTGCTCGACACCTTGGGTGAACAGGTGCAGCACTACACCATCATTGACCTCTCGGGCACCTTGCGCGAGCGGCAGGCCCAAACCCTGGCGGCGCATGCCCACAAGGTGCGCTGGCTGCAGGCCTGGCCGGAGGTCATGGAAGGGGTCGTCATTGGCAACGAGGTGCTGGACGCCATGCCCGTCAAGCTGCTGGCGCGAGTGGACGGTGTCTGGCACGAACGCGGTGTGGTGGCGGATGCTGAGCAGAACTTTGTGTGGGCGGACCGCCTCACGGACCTGCGTCCACCCCTCGAGATCGATGGCGAGCAGGACTACCTGACCGAAATTCATCCCCAAGCCGAGGCCTTCGTGGCCAGCCTGGCCGAACGCATGCAAGCCGGGCGCGGTGGCGCGGCCTTTTTCCTGGACTACGGATTTCCCGAGGTCGAGTACTACCACCCCCAACGCCACATGGGCACCGTCATGTGTCACCACCTGCACGAAGCCGACGACAACCCCCTGGACAAAGTCGGGCTCAAGGACATCACGGCGCACGTCAACTTCACGGGTATCGCCGTGGCCGCGCAAAACGCCGGTATGGACGTGTTGGGTTACACCAGCCAGGCGCGGTTCCTGCTCAACCTGGGGTTGGCGCAACGCATGGAGCAGGCCAGCCTCGCACAACGAACCCAAGCGGCACGCTTGCTCAACGAACACGAAATGGGCGAGCTCTTCAAGGTGATCGGCCTGGCCGTGGGGGGTGACTGGTTGGCCCAAGGCTTTGAGGCGGGCGACCGCACCCACCGGCTGTGAAGGGACCCAGATGTTTCGCTGGTTGATCGTCACGTTTTTGGCGCTGATCATTTTCAGCGGCCTGCAGCCTTGGCTGCAGAAATTAGGTCTGGGGCGTTTGCCTGGCGACTTTCATTTCCGGCTGTTCGGTCGAGAGTGGCAAATTCCGCTGGCCAGCTCGGTGGTGCTGAGCCTGCTGGCGGCGGCGCTGGCCAAATGGCTATGAAACACCCGGGCTCTTGAATATCCCGGGGGGTACCCCCACCTGCGGTGCAATGACCTGTTGAAAGTGCCTCACATGACTGACTCCCTGCACATTGTTTGCCCCCACTGCCACAAAACCAACCGCGTCAAAACCGCGGACATGGGGGCGGGTGCCCATTGCGGCCAATGCCACAAAGCCCTGTTCGAGGCTCACCCCGTGGCGCTGGATGACAGCAACTTTGACGCCCACATTGGCCGCAACCATATCCCTGTGCTGGTGGATTTTTGGGCGCCCTGGTGCGGTCCCTGCCGCATGATGGCCCCGGCCTTTGAGCAAGCCGCAGGCATGCTGGAGCCCAATGTCCGTCTGGCCAAAGTCAACACCGAAGAGGCTCAGCAACTGGCGGCCCGCTTCAATATTCGGAGCATTCCCACGCTGGCCCTGTTTGTGAATGGCAGCGAAGTGGCGCGTCAGGCTGGCGCTTTCCGCTCGGCGCAAGACATTGCAGCTTGGGTGCGCTCGCACCTGTGAGTCTGCAGGGTGAGCGCTGGGGTGCTCAAAGCGTGGCTGCGATGGCCGCCGTGCGTGCCGCCTCGACACGCTCACCAATCTGAGCGCCTTTCAGGCCCTCCCGCGTAGCCGCAGCCGCGATGTCTGCGGTGGCCACGCTCAGCGCCGCCTGCAAGGCGCCGGTTAGCCGAGTGGCTTGCGGGTAGGCGCTCGCCTCCAGGCTCAAGCGCCCGCGTGCATCGGCCTCGCAGGCTTGCAGCACCAAGGCGAAGCGCTCGGGCTGGCGAATGGCGTCGCATCGCGTCAGCAAGCGCATCACCGCTGCAGCGTTGAGTTCGCCACTGCGGTGAATGTTGCCGTGTTCCCGCGCCACGACATCGGCCAGTTCCTTGCAGTCGTTGGGGACGCGCAGGCGTTGTGCCACCTGCAAGGCCAATTTGGCGCTGAGGCCTTCGTGCCCAATGTGGCGGGGAAGTACATCGGGCGGTGTGGTGCCTTTGCCCAGGTCGTGCATCAGGCAAGCCCAGCGAACGGACAGCGGCGTTTGCAGTTGCGCCGCCATGTCCAGCACCATCATCAGATGCACGCCGGTGTCAATTTCGGGGTGATATTCGGCGCGCTGGGGCACGCCCCACAGGCGGTCCACTTCGGGTAGCAGCACCTTGAGGGCGCCACACGCGCGCAGCACCTCAAACATGCGCGAAGGCTTGTCCGCCATCAAACCACGCGCCAGCTCTTGCCAGACCCGCTCGGCTACCAGATGGTCCACCTCGCCATCGTGCACCATGTGGCGCATCAGCTGCAGGGTTTCGTGGGCCACGCTGAAGTCGGCAAAGCGGGCCGCAAAACGTGCCAGCCGCAAAATGCGTACCGGGTCTTCCGCAAACGAGCTGGTCACGTGTCGCAACACCTTGCTTTGCAGATCGCTCAAGCCGTTGAACGGGTCCACCACCTGTCCCGCCCATTGATCAGGGGCGAGGTGTGCCAGTGCCTCGGGCACAGCCATGGCGTTGATGGTCAGGTCGCGGCGCGCCAGGTCTTCTTCCAGCGTTACATCGGGTGCGGCCTGTACCGCAAAGCCTTTGTAGCCGCGAGCGGTCTTGCGCTCGGTGCGGGCCAAGGCGTATTCCTCTCGGCTTTTGGGGTGCAAAAACACCGGAAAGTCCTTGCCCACAGGTTCGAAGCCCAAGGCAACCATGGCCTCTGGCGTGCTGCCGACCACGACCCAATCGCAGTCGCTGACGGGGTGACCCATCAAGCCATCGCGTACGGCGCCACCGACGACAAAGACGTTCATGAAAATCAAGGCTGGAGCCTGAAGGGCTCTTCAAAATCAATAAAGTCTTTTTCGGCCCGTGCGCCGTCTGTCCAGGCCTTGACGCCGGGCAGTGCGCAAACGCGGTCCATGTAGGCCGCAATGTCTGCAGGCACCGGCAGGGCGTAGGTTTTGAGCCGCATGACCACTGGCGCGAAATACGCATCGGCCACGCTGAACGCACCCAACAGCATGGGTCCGCCATGCGCGGCCAACAAGCCGCTCCACATGGTCACCAGGCGCTGCAGGTCTTTGCGAACGGCGGGCTTGTCGCGCAAGGCTAGGGCGCCCACCTCGGGCAGATGGGCCTCGATGTTCATCGGGCAAGCGCTGCGCAGGCCGGTAAAGCCGCTGTGCATTTCAGCGCAGATGCTGCGTGCACGTGCGCGGGCTGTGCGCTCGGCGGGCCACAGTTGTTTTTCGGGAAACTGCTCGGCCACGTATTCTGCAATGGCCAGGGTGTCCCAGACCGTCAGGTCGCCATCGACCAGCACGGGCACCTTGCCCACCGGCGAGATGGCGTCCATGGTGCTGCGAAAGCTGCTGCCGGGCTCAAAGCTGTCAAAGCGCACCATGACTTCTTCAAAATCAATGTCTGCCTGGCGCAGCAGCACCCAGGGACGCATGGACCACGAAGAGTAATTTTTGTTGCCGATGTAGAGCTTGAGCATGGAGGTTCCCTGACAGTGAGCCTGCATGGTAGCAGCAGGCGTTTCAGCGTCGGGCGCGGTAATGCTCCAGCCTGCTGCGAGGTCCGCGTTGGCCCAGATAACCGGGCGCAACGCCAGCCAGACTGGCAGCCTGGATACCCAAGGCAGACAACCCCGGCACTTGTCCGCTGGCCACGTTGTCCACCCGCATGGACGCCAGGTTGTCGCGACTCATCAAAGGCTCGCCGGGCAGCAGCTCCATGGCCAGCGCCTGCGGGTAACCCATCCACAGCGGCATGGGTACCACCAGGCGACCACGACCACCGCAAAGCCCGGCCCACTGGCCAGACAGGCGGACCAGTTCGGCCAGGGTGTACACGTCCGGCCCGCAAGCCTCGAACGTTTGGCCTGCGGTGTTCGGGTTCAGGGCGCAGTGCACCACCGCCTGCGCCACATCCACCACCCACACCGGCTGAAAGCGCGTTCGGCCACCAGCCAGCGGCAGCACGGGGACCCAACGCTGCAGCTGCGCAAACAGGTTCAGAAAGCGGTCTTCGGCGCCAAAAATCACGCTGGGGCGAATCAGCGTCAAGTCCAGCTGCGCCTGGCGCAACACCTCTTCGCCACGGCCTTTGCTGCGCTGGTAGCGCGACGGTCCGGCAGGGTCAGCACCCAAGGCACTCACATGCACCAGGCGGCGCACACCGGCGGCGTGCATGGCCTGGACTAAACGTTGCGGCAGCCGCACATGCGCCGCCTCAAACTGCGCAGCGCTGCCATGCAGGACGGCAATCAGGTTGATGACCGCGTCGTGCCCGCGCACCAGTGACTGCAGCGCAGCGTCGTCATGCACGTTTGCCCGCAGCACCGTCACGCCCGGCAAGGTCTGCACGGCACTGGCACGATCGGGTCTGCGGGTGGGCACCGTGACATCGCAGCCCGCGCGCACCAGGTGCTCGCACACATGGCGGCCCACAAAGCCGCTGCCACCCAACACCAGAATGCGAGGTTTGCGCTGCATCGTGGGGCTCCTCAGCGTGCTTGGGCCAGCCAGCGTGTGGCCAGCTCGACCCAGTAGGTGGCACCCAGCGGGATCAATTCATCGTTGAAGTCGTAGCTGGGGTTGTGCAGTGTGCAGGGGCCACCGCCGTGACCCATCTCGCGGTGCTGGCCATCGCCATTGGCAATGAAGCAGTACGCGCCGGGCTTGGCCTGCAGCATGTAGGAAAAGTCTTCTGCGCCCATGGTGGGCTCTTGCGCCAGTACCTTGTCTGCGCCCACGATGGTGGCCATCACCTCGCGGGCAAAGGCGGCCTCGGGTGCGCTGTTGATCGTGGGGGGGTAATTGCGGTCAAACGTAAACTCGCAGCGGGCACCAAAGGCGGCGCAAATGCCGTCCGACAACTCGCGCATGCGTTGCTCGATCAGGTCCAGCACCTCGATGCTGAAGGTGCGTACGGTGCCTTCCAGCACGCAATAGTCGGGCACCACGTTGGTGGCCTCGCCTGCGTGGATCATGGTCACCGAAATCACGCCTGCGTCCACCGGTTTTTTGTTGCGGGTGATGATGGTCTGAAACGCCTGCACCAGCTGGCAGGCCACCGGCACCGGGTCGATGCCGTTGTGGGGCAGGGCGGCGTGGCTGCCCTTGCCGCGCACCGTGATCTTGAACTCGTTGGACGAGGCCATCACCGGCCCCGGGCTCAAGGAGAACGTGCCCACCGGCGCACCCGGCCAGTTGTGCATGCCGAACACAGC
>JALRIL010000094.1 GCA_023255445.1 Limnohabitans sp.
GACGGTAAGCCTGGTGAAGAGTGCGAAAGCAACTGCTGGATGGCAGAAGATGCGTTTGGCTATGTTCTTATGGAAGAACAAGCTATGCTAAAGTGTCGTTGGGACATTCACAAGCGTAAAAACATTCTCGTTCAGGAACCGCCGCTCAAGCGGACGGCGCTTGCGGAACACCACGACCGGGCGCCCGGCAACCAGGCAGCACCGCAGGTCCTCGACCAGTCCGCCGGGGATCTCATTGTCAATCAGGCGCTGATCGCGATCTACGACAACTGCAACAGCCTGCACACCAACGCGTTCGACGAGGCCATCACCACGCCCACCGAAGACTCGGTGCGACGCGCCATGGCGATCCAGCTCATCATCAACCGCGAGTGGGGCCTGGCCAAGAACGAAAACCCCAACCAAGGCAGCTTCATCATCGACGAGCTCACCGAGCTCGTCGAAGAAGCGGTGCTGGCCGAGTTCGAGCGCATTGCCGAGCGCGGTGGCGTGCTCGGCGCCATGGAGACGGGCTATCAGCGCGGCAAGATCCAGGACGAATCCATGCACTACGAGATGCTCAAGCACACCGGCGAGCTGCCCATCATCGGCGTCAACACCTTCCGCAACCCCAAGGGCGACGAAGTGCTGGAGAGCCTGGAGTTGGCCCGTTCGACCGAGGAAGAAAAGCAGTCGCAGCTCAAGCGCCTGCAGGACTTCCATGCCCGCAACGCCGACAAGGCCCCGGCCATGCTGGCGCTCCTGCAGCAGGCAGTGATAGCCAACACCAACGTGTTCGAGGTGCTGATGGACGCGGTGCGGGTCTGTTCGCTGGGCCAGATCACCAACGCCTTGTTCGAGGTGGGTGGTCAATACCGGCGCAGCATGTAAGCAGCAAGCGTCACATAGCCGTAGCACAATGGGGGGCATGCACATGCCCACCCCTTTCATCGCCCCTGAACATTTCGACAGCGCCGAAGCCGCATTGGCTCGCATCCAGGCCATTTATCAACAGAGCGTGTCGCACTTACGCGATGCCATGCAAAGCTATGTGGCTGGACGCGATCTACCCGGGCGCGTGCGCGCTTGCTACCCCTATGTCCGCATTGAGACGACACAGGCCGTGTCCAACGATCCCTCCATCGAATCGGAACCATTGAGCTACGGTTTTGTAGCTGCCCCTGGCAAATACGAAACCACCCTGACCCGCCCCGACCTGTTTGCGCACTACCTGCTTGAGCAATTGCGTTTGCTGCTCCGCAACCATAACGTCAAACTGGAAGTGGGCACCAGCAAAGAGCCCATGCCGGTGCATTTTTCGTTCGCCGAAAACGAGCACATGGAAGGCGAAATGAGCGCTGAGCGGCGCGCCCGCATGCGCGACGTGTTTGACTTGCCCGACCTCTCGGCCATGGACGACAGCATTGCCAATGGCACCTGGAAAGGTACGCACGGCCAGGCTCAACCTTTGTCGCTGTTTCCCGGCGCACGCGCTGACTACTCGCTGCACCGCCTGCGCCACTACAGCGGCACCAGCCCGGCGCACTTCCAGAACTATGTGCTCTTCACCAACTACCAGTTCTACATCGACGAATTCATTGCCCTGGGCCGAGCCGAAATGGCCAAGACCGACAGCCCTTACACCGCGTTTGTGGAGCCAGGCAATGTGGTGACACGGCGTGTCGGCCTGCCGGCCGAGCCGGACGACGCGCTGGGTGCAGCGCCACCGCGCCTGCCGCAAATGCCCGCCTACCACCTGGTGCGCGAGGGCCACAGCGGCATCAGCATGGTCAACATTGGCGTCGGGCCGGCCAATGCCAAGAACATCACCGACCACATCGCCGTGCTGCGCCCGCACGCCTGGCTCATGGTGGGTCATTGCGCAGGCCTGCGCACCACCCAGCAGCTGGGCGACTATGTGCTGGCCCACGCCTATGTGCGCGAAGACCACGTGCTCGACGAGGAACTACCGCTGTGGGTACCGATCCCGGCCCTGGCCGAGATCCAGGTGGCGCTGGAACACGCCGTGTCCGAGGTCACAGGCTGCAAGGGCGCAGAACTCAAGCGGCTGATGCGCACCGGCACCGTGGCCAGCACCGACAACCGCAACTGGGAATTGCTGCCCGACAACACGCCGCAACGCCGCTTCAGCCAAAGCCGTGCCGTGGCGCTCGACATGGAAAGTGCCACGATTGCCGCGAATGGATTCAGGTTCCGAGTGCCCTACGGCACGCTGC
>JALRIL010000132.1 GCA_023255445.1 Limnohabitans sp.
TCTAAGAGCGAACGTGAATTACTTGGCTTTGACTTTCATGAACTGACCTACGCCAGAGTCGGCTGCAAATTTGTCCACGTTGGAGGGCAGCACCAAGAATGAACCGGTGTCGATGCGGGCTTCAACCTTTTTGCCTTGTGCGGCAGCGACGGCAGTTTCCACGCCCACTTGACCAATCTTGGCCAACATTTGTGCCGCGTTCGCTTGTTGCCAGCCTTGCTTCATCATGTCCAGGCCACCGGGGGAGCCGTCAAAACCAGCGATCTTGACGTCGCCGGGCTTCTTGCCAGCGGCCATCAGGGCAGCCTTGGCACCCAGAGCGCCGCCGTCCCATGCGCAGGCAATGACCTTGGCGCCAGCATTGGAGCGCAGAGCTGCTTCCACGCCGTTTTGGGCCATGGTCTGGTCCCAAGTGGTGGGCACGTCCACGATCTTGACGTTCTTGCGCACGGCGTTCAGGCCGTCATAGAAGCCTTTGCGGCGTTCCTGGCCAGTGGACTGGCCTTGGTCGCCGGTCACGTAGATCACGGTGTCGCCGTCCTTGATTTGCTCAGCGGCCCACTTGCCTTGCACCATGGCAGCCTTGATGTTGTCGGTCGCGACGTACGAAGTGATGTCGGCACCAGAGATGCCCGTGTCCACGGCCACCACAGCGATGCCAGCTTTCAAGGCCTTGTTGACGGCCGGAGCAATGCCCTTGGAGTCCACAGGTGCGATGGCAATTGCGTTGACCTTGCGGGTGATCATGTCTTCCACGATGGCCAACTGTTTGGACAGCTCACCCTTTTCGGCAGCCAGTTCGATGAACTTGACGCCTGCTGCGCCGCCAGCTTTCTTGGCGCCACCGTTGATCAGGGTCCAGCCTTCGTTGGTGTTGCCGTTGGTGATGTAGGCCACCGTGATGTCTGCGGCAAAAGCCGAAGTGAACAGGGTGGCTGTAGCGGCGGCGATGGCCAGACGGCCGAAAGTGCGTTTGGTGATCATGGGTTTATCTCCGTTGTGTTGAATGGATATGGGCACAAAAAAACGCCTTTTTTCATGCCGCAAACGGATTAAACTGCAAAAACCGACTAAATAAACATAGTAGTTTTACTAATGTACTTTTGTGACGACATCCGCGATGCTTGCCCCCATTGCAATAAAAGAACTCTCTGAGAGAAGCACCATGGCCCACACACCTGTTCTTGAAATCCAGAACCTGACCAAGCACTACGGCGGCGTCAAAGCGCTGACAGATGCGCAATTCCGACTGTTGCCGGGCGAACACGCCGCCATCGTGGGCGACAACGGCGCCGGCAAAAGCACCTTTGTTCGCCTGATCACCGGCGTGGAGCAACCCAACAGTGGTGATATCCGCCTGGACGGCCACAAAGTCAGTTTTGAGTCGCCGCTGGACGCACGCGAGCAGGGCATCGAAACCGTGTACCAGACCCTGGCGCTGGCCGAAGACCTGGATGTACCGGCCAACATCTTTCTGGGCCGCGAGATCACGCGCCTGAACTTGGGCCCCTTGTCCATCCTCAACCACAAGGCCATGCGCGAAAAATCCGCGCAAATGCTCTCGACCACGGGTGTGAAGATTCAGGACATGTCCGAATCTCTGCGCGGCATGTCCGGGGGGCAGCGTCAGTGCGTGGCCATCGCCCGTGCAGCCGGATTTGCCAAGAAACTCATCATCCTCGATGAGCCGACGGCAGCCTTGGGCGTGCAAGAGACGGCGCGTGTGGAGGAAATCATTAAAGGCCTCAAAAAGCAGGGCATTCCGCTGATCATCATCAGCCACAATCTTCGCCAGGTGTTTGACCTGGTGGACCGCATCCATGTGTTCCGTCAAGGCCGCATCATTTGCAGCCGTCCCAAGCACATGACCAACCCCGAAGAAATCGTGGGTTTGATCACGGGCGCGATCGATCCAGCCAGCCTGCCGGCAGAAACCGCCCAGGAGGCCGTGGCATGCTGAAAGGCGTTGATCCTTTGCTCACCCCCGAGCTGCTGATGCACCTGTGCGCCATGGGCCACGGTGAATGGGTGGCCGTGGTGGATGCCAACTTCACGGCGGATTTCCTCAGTCAAGGTCGTATCCCGGTCGTGCGTTTGCCCGGTCACAGCCTAGAACGGGTGAGCCAGGCGGTCTTGTCTGTGACACCGTTGGCCGAGGATGTGCCCCAGCCCGCAGCGTTCATGAAGGTATGCAACAGCGCAGACGGCCACCGCACAGCAGCCCAACAGGCGGTGGTGGACCTGGTGGTTGCGCAAGGCGTGGGCGCCGAACGCGTAGAAGCTGTCGAGCGCTATGCTTTTTACGAGAAAATCAAGGGGGCGAGCCTGATTGTGCAAAGCGGTGAAGTCACCGCGTATGGCAATGCCATGTACTGCAAGGCCGTGATCCTGCCCTGATACGATCCCCACGGATGAATCCACCTGCACACACGCGCCAGATGCGCGGCTCCAACCACAGCGGCATGCGCCAGTTCAATGAGCGCATCGTGTTGCAGGCCATCCGTCACCATGGCGCCATTCCCAAGGCGGATCTGGCGCGATTGACCCAGTTGTCCACCCAGACGGTGGCCATCATCGTGGGGCGCCTTCTTGACGACGATTTGCTCGTCAAGCAAGAGCGTATTCGCGGCAAGATCGGCCAGCCTTCGGTGCCGCTGTCGCTCAACCCCGAGGGGGCTTACAGCATTGGCATTCAGGTGGGGCGGCGCAACCTTGAGTTGCTGGTGGCTGACTTTTGCGGCCAGCCCGTGCTGCGTCACGAAGTGCACTACGAATACCCCGATCCTCAAGTGCTCACCGCTCAGATAGCCGAAGGCTTACAAAGTCTGCAAGCCCGGATGGGTGAGCGCTGGAGCCGAGTGGTGGGGGTAGGCCTGACGGCGCCACTTTCGGTGCACAAATGGGCCGACCTGATGCAAGGCGAGGCTGCACAAGCCCTGCGCCGCTGGGAAGGCTTGAACTTGCGCGCCCAGGTCCAGGCCCTGACCGATTTGCCGGTGGTGTTTGCCAAAGACACCATGGCGGCCTGCGTGGCCGAATTGCTGCAAGGTCACGGGCAGGACACGCGCAGTTTTCTGTATGTATTTGTGGGTACCTTCATTGGTGGCGGGCTGGTGCTGGGCGGGCATGTGCTGAGTACTGACCGCGGCAATGCCGGGGCCATTGGTTCCATGCCCATGGACCGACCCGGCCAAGCCGGCACATTTCCGCCGCAGTTGCTGCAAGTGGCTTCGGGCTGGCAGCTCGAACAGGCCTTGCTGGCGCAGGGTCACGACCCCTTGCTCATCCACGATGACGCCATCATGCAAAGCGACTACCAGACCTGCACGGGCCCTTGGCTGCAACAGGCCAGCCAGGCGCTGGCCATGGTGGTGGCCAATGCGGCTGCTTTGCTGGATGTCGATGCGGTGGTGGTGGATGGCTCTTTGGGTGCCTCGCTCATGAACGCTTTGCGTGAGCGCACACAACAGGCGCTGGCCAGTTACCGTTTTGACGGCATGCACCAGCCGCGTTTGCTGGCTGGTCGGGTGGGGGCGCATGCCCGTGCCCTCGGGGGCGCCTTGCTGCCCTTGCATCGCCAGTTTTTCCCCGACAAGGACATCATCCTGAAACAGGACCTGGAATGAAGTTGTACCTGGACAGCGCGCAAGCTGCGCAATGGGCCTTGCCCGCGGGCGCTCCGCACATTGCGGGCGTGACCACCAACCCCACCTTGGTCATGCAGGCCGGCTTGCCGGTCAGCTTGGCCGGTTACCTGCGACTGGTGCACGACGCCGGCGCTGCGCGCATGCCGGAGTTGATGCTGCAGTTGCCTCGTGCCGATGTGGGCGAGGCGGCCGAGTGGTTGTCGCAGTTGCTACCTGCAGCCTTGCAGGCGCGCGTCAAGCTCACCATCAAGCTGCCTTGCGATGCGCGGTGGCAAGCCGTGCTGCGCGAAGTGCAGGCCTGGGGCGTGCCCACTTTGCTTACGGGGCTGTCCAACCCGGTGCAGCTGCTGTGGGCGCAAGCTCAGGGCGCCAGCTATGTGGCTCCGTATGTGGGCCGTTTGCAGGCTGATGGGCGCGATGTCTGGGCCTTGATGCAGGCCTGCGTTGCCATGCAGGCCGAAGGCGTGCAACTGCTGGCCGCCAGCATCAAGTCGGCCGATGTACTGGCCAGACTGATGGGTATGGGTGCCCATGCCGTCACGGTGCGTCCGGAGTTTGTGGCTGAACTGGTGTCTGATCCGATGACGCAGTCGGCCGTGGCGCAGTTTGAGCGCGACATCGAAGCCAGTCAGCTTTTCAAGGCCTGAAGGGCTTAGGCGTTTCGGGTGCGTGCCAGTGGCGGGTTGCGCTCGAAATACTGCACGATGCCTCTGAGCAGGGCCTCGGTGAGCGTGTCCTGGTAGGCGGGGTCACGCAAGCGCATCTCTTCTTCGGGGTTGCTGATGAAGGCGGTTTCCACCAGCACGCTGGGAATGTCCGGCGCCTTGAGCACGGCAAACCCGGCTTGCTCCACGCGCGGTTTGTGCAGTCGCCCCACTTGCGAGATGTATCGAAGCAGGGTGCCGCCCAGCTTGAGGCTGTCACGAATTTGGGCAGTGGTGCTCATGTCCAGCAGGGCGCGTTGGACGTGTTGGTCCTGCCCCCCCAGGTTGATGCCGCCGATCAAGTCGGCCTTGTTTTCCTTTTGGGCCATCCAGCGTGCAGCGCTGCTTGTGGCCGCGCCATCGCTGAGCGCAAACACGCTGGCGCCTCGGGCTTGAGGTGTGAAAAACGCATCGGCATGAATGCTGACCATCAAATCGGCCTGCACCCTGCGCGCTTTTTGCACGCGGACATGCAGGGGCACAAAGTAGTCCGCATCGCGGGTGAGAAAGGCGCGCATGGGGCTGCCGCCAATGCTTTGGCTGTTGATCAGGTTGCGCAGGCGATGCGCGATGCTGAGCACCACATCTTTTTCGCGGGTGCCGTTGGGACCAATCGCGCCAGGGTCTTCGCCGCCATGCCCGGGGTCAATGGCCACCACGATCAGCCGGTCTGAGGCCCGTACAGGCTCGGGTGCGCGCGGCGGGTGGTCCGGGCGGTCCATGTAGTGGCGCGGGGGAGTGGACTGCAGCTTGCCGGCCCGTTTGGCCATCAGCTCACCCAAGGGATCGCCCGATTCAGCCAGTGGCGCAGGTACACCGCTGTCGCGCAGACGCTCGGCTATGAGTTTTTCCAGCGGGTCAATCGCCTGTGTGGGGTAGAGGTCGAGCACCAGGCGGTGCTGGTAGGGCTCGATGGGTTGCAGGGTGAACACTTGCGGCGCAATGGCCTGCTTGAGGTCAATGACCATGCGCACCACGTTTGGGCTGAATTGCCCTACGCGAATACCGGCAATGTTGGGGTCATTGGCTTGCACCTTGCCCACCAGCTCGCGCAAGGCGTTGTTCAGCTGCAGACCCTCAATGTCCACCGCCAGGCGGGGTGGGTCGGCCACAAAGGTCTGGGTGGTTTTGAGGGGGGCATCAGACTCCAGAGTCACCCGGCTGTATTCGGGTGCGGGCCAGATGCGCACAGCCACCATGGATGCGCCAAAGCTCAGTTGCGAGCGGCCCAGCAGCAACGACAGTGCGCCCATGCGCAGCAACTGGCGCCGCTGCAACGCTCCAGGTTCACGCGCCATGCTGCAGGTCCTTCCAGCTTTGGAGCCAGTGCTGGCCGCGTTCGGTCTGCGCCTGGATGCGCACGATACGCACATCGTCCTCGCAGACCTGCAGGCTGATCACCCAGTCTGCAGGGGGCAAGTGTCCGGCCACCTTCTCGGGCCACTCCATGAGCTTGAGGCCCGGGCCCGCAAAAATGTCGCGAAAACCCGCGTCTTCCCACTCCTGCGGGTCGTTGAAGCGGTAAAAGTCGAAGTGCCAGACTGGCCAGACCCCGTTGGGGCCCTGGGCCTCGTGCGGCTCCACCACGGCATAGGTCGGGCTTTTGATGCGGCCGTGCACACCCGCAGCCCGCAACAGGTGGCGTACCAAGGTGGTTTTGCCCGCGCCCAGATTGCCTTGCAGCTCCATGCGTGCGTTCATGGCGCCAGGCCATCGCTTCAAGGCCGAAGCCAGTTGGGCGGCAAACACCTGGGTGTCATCTTCGCTGTTCCAACGGGTGTGCCATTGAGCGCTTTCAGGTGCAGTGCCTTCGCTACCTACAATGGGCGGGTGAATGCCGGACATCGCCAAATTGATCCTCAAAAACTGTGGGCCCAGATCCAGGATTGGGCGCGAGAGTTGCAATTGTCCCAAATTGCGGTGGCCCCTGTGAATTTGACCGATGCCGAGCCGGGTTTACAAGCCTGGCTGGACGTGGGGTTTCATGGCCAGATGCATTACATGCAGTCGCACGGACTCAAGCGTGCACGCCCTGCCGAGCTGGTGCCGGGCACGGTGAGTGTCATCACTGCTCGAATGGATTACCTGCCCGAAGGTACACCCACCGATTGGCTCGCTCGCGAGCAGGCGCGTTATACGCGAACCGGTGAAGCGGTCGTATCCATCTACGCACGGGGACGTGACTATCACAAGGTCTTGCGCCAACGACTGCAGCAATTGGCCGAGCGAATCACTCAAGCGATTGGTCCCTTTGGATACCGAGCCTTCACCGACTCGGCCCCCGTTCTCGAGGTCGAGCTGGCGCAGCGCTCGGGTCTGGGCTGGCGCGGCAAACACAGCTTGCTGCTCTCGCGCGAAGCGGGCTCCCTATTTTTCTTGGGCGAATTGTTTGTGGATCTGGCTTTGCCAACCACGGCCGCCACCAGCGCGCATTGCGGCCAGTGCGAGGCTTGCATGCAGTTGTGTCCGACACATGCGATTGTGGCGCCTTACAAGGTGGACGCCCGGCGCTGCATTTCCTATCTGACCATTGAACATGATGGCCCCATCGACGCGGCGCTCCGGCCTTTGGTTGGCAACCGTGTCTACGGCTGTGACGACTGCCAACTGGTGTGTCCCTGGAACAAATTTGCGCAGACCCACCCGTTGCCCGACTGGCAGCCACGCGAGGGCATGATCGGTGGCACCATTGCACAACTGCTGGCTTGGGACGAAGCCACGTTTTTACGCCGCACTGAGGGCAGCGCCATCCGGCGCATTGGCCATGTGCGCTGGCTGCGCAACCTGGCGCTGGCGGCAGGCAATGCGCTGGCCAAGGATGCATTGCCTGCGCAAGAAGCGCAGGCCTTGCGCCAGGCTTTGCAGCATTGGGCGCAGCACCCCAGCGAAGTTGTGCAAGAGCAAGTGCAGTGGTCGCTGGCGCAGGGCACCGCAAGTCACGCCTGAATCAGGCTTGAATCAGGCCAGCACGCCCAACGCAAAACTCAGGCTGCCCACGCCCAGCACGGTGGACAAGGTGACCAGCCCCGCCACAAACGAGCCGTTGTAGCCCATGCGCGAAGCCAGCACATAGCAGCTGGACGCCGTGGGTAAGGCCGAGAAGGCCAGGAGCATCAGGGTTTGCTGAGGATCCAGACCCCACAAACGGGCAAAGCCCCAAGCCATGAGTGGCATGGCCAGGTGCTTGATGCCCAGCACCAGCGCACCGAGCAGTTGCCCTTTGCGCAAACTGCCCAGCTGCATGCCGGCACCGGCCGCCATCAGGCCCAGCGCTACCGAAGCTGCACCAATGCGGCTGAGCGTGGGCACGCTCCAGGCGGGCAAATGAAAGCCGGCCAGGTTGGCCAGCAGCCCCGACAGTGTGGCAATGATGAGCGGGTTGCGTGCCAGCTCGCGCCAGATGTGCAAGTTGGCATGACGCGCCATGGGCCACACGGCGCCCACATTGAACAGAGGCACGCACACGCCAATGAGCACCGACACCAGCTGCAGGCCCTGCGTACCCGCGAGCCGCTCGGCCAGCGCCAGACCAATGAACGAGTTGAAACGAAATGCCACTTGTGCACTGGCCGCATGGTCACGCGCGCCAAGGTGTTTGCCCAGCCAGGGCCAGTAGGGCAGGCTGTAGGTCAGGGCAATGGCACTCACACCCAGGCTCAGGCCCGAAGCCATCATGCTGGACGCTACCCGCAGCTCCAAAGGGCTTTTGGTGATGGAGTAAAACAGCAGCACCGGGAACAAAAAGTAATACACCAGCGACTCCACAGGCTGCCAGACGCTGCGGTTGAGTGCGGTGTAACGGCACAGCACATATCCGCACAAAATGAGCGAGAAATCTGGAAAAAGCAGTTGGGCGTAGTTCATGACAAAGGTGTGTGGCTGCGCCGAGAGTATCATCCCCGCGCATGGAACTTGCAGACACTGCGTTGCTGGACCGTTTTGTCGATGCCTTGTGGCTCGAAGACGGCCTCGCGCCCAATACGCTGGCGGCGTACAAGCGCGACCTGCAGTTGTTTGCGCAATGGCTGCAGCCTCAGGGCTTGGGTTTGCTGCAAGCGCAAGAGCCGCACCTGCAGGCCTATTTTGCCGAGCGCCACGCCAGCACCAAAGCCACTACCGCCAACCGTCGCCTGACGGTGTTCAAACGCTTTTACCGCTGGGCGCAACGCCAGAGCCTGTGCCCGCAAGACCCCACGCTGCGCATGCTGGCCGCCAAGCAGGCCATGCGTATGCCCAAAACCCTGAGCGAAGCGCAGGTAGACGCCTTGCTGAACGCGCCAGACACGAATGATGAGTTGGGCGTGCGCGACAAATCCATGCTGGAGCTGATGTACGCCAGCGGCCTGCGCGTGAGTGAGCTGGTGGGCCTTAAAACCCTGCACGTGGCGCTGAACGAGGGAGTGTTGCGCGTCATGGGCAAAGGCAGCAAGGAGCGACTGGTGCCCTTTGGCGAAGCTGCGGGCGACTGGCTGCAACGCTATTTGCCGGTGCGCCAGCAACTGCTGGGCTCACGCCAGACACAGGACTTGTTTGTCACCAGCAGCGGCCCCAAGGCTGGCACCGCCATGTCGCGCATCATGTTCTGGAACCTGGTCAAGCGCTACGCGCTACAAGCGGGCATCACCGCGCCACTTTCGCCACACACCCTGCGCCATGCCTTTGCCACCCACTTGCTTAACCACGGGGCGGACTTGCGGGCCGTGCAAATGCTGCTGGGACACGCCGACATTTCCACCACCACCATCTACACCCACGTGGCCCGCGAACGCCTGAAGGCGCTGCATGCGCAGCATCATCCGAGGGGGTGAGTGAGCTGGTTGAGTTGACAGGCGGCTATCGGCCAGGATGGGGCGCCCCCTCTCACTTCAACAAACCGCTCCGTTCTGGCTCAGGCGCTAACGCCATCTCCCGCCAGATAGGCCAGTTCCTCTTCGCTGAATCCGGCTGCCACACGCGCAGACGTGTTAAAGGGCGGGCGCAGGCGAGGGGCTTTGTAGCGGCGGGCCAGGTGTTTGTAGTGGGCTACGGACTCCAGCCCTTGCTGCTCGCACAGCCAGCGGTACCAGCGGTTGCCAATGTCGACATGGCCGATTTCGTCGCGCAGGATGATGTCCAGTTTGTCGCACACGGCCAGCGCTTGCGGGGTAGCGACTTTGCGTAGTCGCGCTTGAATCAGTGGCGTCGCGTCCAGGCCGCGTGCTTCCAGGGTGCGGGGCACCAGGGCCATGCGGGCTACGATGTCGTGGCGGGTTTTTTCGCACATTTCCCACAGGCCGTCGTGGGCGTCAAAGTCGCCATAGGCGTAGCCCAGCGTGCTCAGTTGTTCGGTCAGCATGGCAAAGTGCAGACATTCCTCATGGGCCACGCGTAGCCAGTCCGCATAAAACGCCACGGGCATACCCGAGAACTGCCAGACGGCGTCGAGCCCCAGATGTATGGCGTTGAATTCGATGTGGCAAATGGCGTGGACCAATGTTCCCAGGCCTTGGGTCGTGTAGGGGCTACGCTGGGGCACCAAGCCGGGATCAATCAGACGCGGCAGCGCTGGACGACCTGGGAGCTCGGTGAGTGCACTCGCAGCTGGGCCTTGCCAGTTGGGGTCGATGTGCAAGGTGCCAGCTTCGTGTGCGGCCCACAGTTCAGCCACCGCTTCGAGTTTGGTGGCAATGGCGTGGTCTTGAAGTATCTGTAAGGCTTGAGGTCGCAGCTCCATCCTTACAATTGTAGGCAACAACACCTCGGAGAATACAGCATGAGCCTCTACAGCCTGGGCGGAAAACAGCCCCAAGTCGCGCCCACCGCCTGGTTGGCCGAGAACGCCCAGGTCATGGGTGATGTGCAGGTGCAGGCCGGAGCCAGCATCTGGTTTTCTGCTGTCGTGCGGGGCGACAACGACCCCATCGTCATTGGCGAGGGCAGCAACATCCAGGACGGCAGCGTGCTGCACACCGATGTGGGCTCGCCCTTGACCATTGGCAAGAACGTCACAGTGGGCCACATGGTCATGTTGCATGGCTGCACGATTGGCGACGAGTCGCTGGTCGGGATTGGCGCTGTGGTGCTCAATGGTGCAGTCATTGGCAAGAACTGCCTGGTGGGCGCCGGTTCGCTGGTGACCGAGGGCAAAGTGTTTGAAGACGGCTCCATGATCCTGGGCTCGCCCGCCAAGGTGGTGCGCAAGCTCACGCCTGAACAAATCGAAGGCCTGCGCAAAAGTGCGCAGCACTATCAGGAAAACGCGCAGCGCTACCAACAGACGCTGCAGGAAATCTAATGTCAGAACTTCATAAATTCATTTTCGATGGCAAGCCCGTGCGCGGCATGCTGGTGCGCCTGACCGATGCGTGGCAAGACATTCTCTCGCGCCGCGCGGCCAATCGCGACACCGGCGCCTACCCACAGGCCGTGCGCGAATTGCTGGGCGAGATGGCAGCGGCCGGTGTGCTGATGCAAGGCAACATCAAGTTCAATGGTGCGCTGGTGCTGCAGATTTTTGGCGATGGCCCGGTCAAGGTGGCGGTGGCTGAGGTTCAACCCGACTTTGCCTTGCGCGTGACAGCCACGATGACGCAAACAGTGGATGAAAACGCCGGTTTACCCGAGATGGTCAACCCTGGCGGCCAAGGTCGCTGTGCCATCACGCTGGACCCCAAAGACCGTTTGCCAGGCCAGCAGCCTTACCAGGGCGTGGTGTCGTTGGTGGACGAGCACGGTCAATCGCTTCAGCAGCTCAACGAGGTGCTGGAGCAGTACATGCGCCAGTCCGAGCAGCTGGACACGGTGCTGGTGCTGGCGGCTGACGACAAGGTGGCTGCCGGTTTGTTGATCCAAAAACTGCCCGTGGAAGGCGAGGGCAATCTGGCGGGCACCGCCCAGCCTTCAGCGCAGGCGCAAGATATCGAGCAGGCGTTTGAGCACATTGCCATTTTGTCGCGCAGCCTCAAACGCGAGGAGTTGCTGGAGCTCGATCCCATGACCATCCTGCACCGTCTCTTCTGGGAAGAGCCGGTGCGCTTGCTCGAAAGCTTCAAGGAGGACACTGCGCCGCGCTTTGCCTGCAGCTGCAGCCGTGAACGCGTATCGCGCATGATCCAGAGCTTGGGTCAGGAGGAGGCGCAGTCCATTCTGGACGAGCAAGGCAAGATTGACGTGGGATGTGACTTTTGTGGCGCCCACTACGTGTTTGATGCGGTGGATATCGCGCAGACCTTCAACCCAGCGGCGACTTCGGGCGACAGCAGCCAGCTGCACTGATACCCGCTTGAATCACGACCGGCCGAGCAGGCCGGTGAAAAGACGGTGTTCGCACTCCGGGTCGCTGCAGGACTCGCAGCGCCATGGGGTGCGCCCGCCGTTGAGGGCGAATTGGCGCGCTTTCGCTTGGACCGTGTCGGGGAGCAAGCCCAGGCTGCTCAGCACGGTGTCGATGCGTTGTTGCGTGTCGCCTTGCAAGACCTGAAAACGCGCACCACTGCGCAACAGTGCCTGTCTACACGCGCGTTCTGTTTCTTGGCTGCTTGATGTGTCGGGTCCTGCTGCGCTGTTCCATGTCAGCGCTTGTGACCATAAAAACAAATGTTCCGAGTTTTGAGCCACAGGACGATCGAGCCGTTGTACTTGCCAGCCGCTGGCAGGCTCACTCGTCTGCAGGGCTTGCGTCAAAGCGGTCAAAAAAGCGGCAACGTCTGGGGCATCGTGGGCCAGCAGCGTGATCTGGCGCGGTGTGGTGTTCACCAGACGTTTATTTGGCAATCTGCACCAGAATTTCACCGGGCTTGACCATGCCCAATTCTTGGCGCGCACGTTCTTCGACCATGCCCATGCCTTCCTTGAGGTCGGTAACCTCAGCGTTGATCTGGGCGTTGCGCAGTTTCGCAGCCTCGTTGGACTGCGTCTGCGATTTCAGCTCGGTATCGAGCTTGGAGACCGCCGGCAGGCCGCCCTTGCCCAACCACAGCTGCGCCTGGAGCAACAACAGCAGCACCAGCAGCAGGGCAGGGACAAAGCGGCGACCCACGGCAGCTCAGGGCTTAACGCAGGTTGTAAAACGCAGCGCGGCCAGGGTACACGGCCACATCGCCCAGGTCTTC
This sequence comes from Limnohabitans sp., assembly GCA_023255445.1. GTDB lineage: Bacteria > Pseudomonadota > Gammaproteobacteria > Burkholderiales > Burkholderiaceae_C > Limnohabitans_A. The sequence continues at coordinate 12,442 of JALRIL010000132.1, forward strand.
CTCGATGCGCAGCAGCTGGTTGTACTTGGCCATGCGGTCGCTACGAGAGAGCGAGCCGGTTTTGATCTGCCCCGCATTCAGACCCACAGCGATGTCAGAGATGGTGGAGTCTTCGGTCTCGCCAGAGCGGTGGCTGATCACGGCGGTGTAACCTGCACGCTTGGCCATTTCGATGGCTTCAAACGTTTCGGTCAGGGTGCCGATCTGGTTGATCTTGATCAGGATCGAGTTGGCGATACCCTTGTCGATGCCTTCTTTGAGGATCTTGGTGTTGGTCACAAACAGGTCGTCGCCCACCAGCTGCACCTTGTCGCCGAGCTTTTCGGTGATGTGCTTCCAGCCGTCCCAGTCGCCTTCGGCCATGCCGTCTTCAATGCTGATGATGGGGTACTTGTCGACCCAGGTGGCCAGCATGTCGGTCCATTGCTCGGCGGACAAGGCAATGCCGCCTTCGCCTTCCAGCACATATTTGCCATCCTTATAGAACTCGCTGGCGGCGCAGTCCAAGCCCAGAGCGATCTGTTCACCGGCGGTGTAACCGGCTTTGTCGATCGCTTGCAGGATGAGTTGCAGTGCGGCTTCGTGGTTTTCAACGCTGGGGGCAAAGCCGCCTTCGTCGCCCACGGCGGTGCTGATGTGCTTGTCGTGCAGGATGGCCTTGAGGGCGTGGAACACTTCGGCGCCCCAACGCAGGGCTTCGCGGAAGGAGGGGGCACCCACCGGAATGATCATCAGCTCTTGCAGGTCGAGCGAGTTGTTGGCGTGTGCGCCGCCGTTGATGATGTTCATCATGGGCACCGGCAGTTCCTTGCCGGACATACCGCCAAAGTAACGATACAGCGGCAGGCCGGCTTCTTCAGCAGCTGCACGGGCCACAGCCATGGACACGGCCAGCATGGCGTTGGCACCCAGGCGGCTCTTGTTGTCGGTGCCGTCCAGGTCGATCAGGGTCTTGTCCAGGAAGGCTTGCTCGGAGGCGTCCAGGCCGAGCACGGCTTCGGAGATTTCGGTGTTGATGTGTTCGACGGCTTTGAGCACGCCCTTGCCCAGGTAGCGGCTCTTGTCGCCGTCACGCAGTTCGATGGCTTCGCGGCTGCCGGTGGAGGCGCCCGACGGCACGGCCGCGCGGCCCATCACGCCGGACTCCAGCAACACGTCGCATTCGACGGTGGGGTTGCCACGGCTGTCCAGGATTTCACGGCCGACGATGTCTACGATTGCGCTCATATTGACTCTCTTGAATGTTAAAAATAAAAAATCAAACGCCTTCAACCACCACCATGCGCATCACGCCGGCGCCCTCGCGCAGGGTGCGTGCATGGGTATAGGTCTGGCTGTTGTAGTACGCCTTGGCCTTCTCGACAGATTCAAAAGCCATGACCACCAGACGGGTAGGTTGCCAGGGGCCTTCAAGCACCTCGATGGCGCCGCCACGTACCAGCACCTGAGCACCGTGTTCCTGAATGGCTTTGGTGGACCATTCGCGGTAGTTGGCCATTTTTTCGGCGTCCGTCACGGTGACGTCAGCAATGATGTACGCAGTCATTGGAAATCTTCCTCTAGCAGTGGATTCTTTTTGGTGACGGAATCGAGTTGCACCAGGGTTTCGAGCAGGGCCTTCATCTTGCCCAGGGGCACGGCGTTGGGGCCGTCGGACCAGGCTTCGGCCGGACGCGGATGGGTTTCCATGAACAGGCCGGCCACACCGACGGCGACGCCAGCGCGCGCCAGGACCGGCACCATTTCGCGGGCCCCGCCGCTGCTGCTGCCCTGACCCCCGGGTTTTTGCACCGAGTGGGTCACGTCAAACACCACGGGGGCACCCGACTTGCGCATTTCGGCAAGGCTCGTCATGTCGGCCACCAGGTTGTTGTAGCCAAAACTGACGCCGCGTTCGCAGGCCAGGAAGCGATCTTCGGACAGGCCGGCTTCGCGGGCAGCGTCGCGAGCTTTGTCGATGACGTTTTTCATGTCCCAGGGGGCCAGGAACTGCCCCTTCTTGATGTTGACCGGCTTGCCCGACTTGGCCACGGCGCGGATAAAGTCGGTCTGGCGGCACAAGAAGGCCGGCGTCTGCAGCACGTCAACCACGCTGGCCACTTCGGCCACCTGAGACTCGTCGTGCACATCGGTCAGGATGGGCAGGCCCAGTTGTTTTCGGACCTCGGCCAGGATCTTCAGGCCTGCGTCGATACCCACACCGCGCTTGGTGCTGCCGGACGAGCGGTTGGCCTTGTCGAACGACCCTTTGTAAATCAATGGGATGTTCAGGGCTTCGCACGCTTCCTTGAGGCGGCCGGCGACATCCATGGACATCTCCAGCCCCTCGATCGAGCAGGTGCCCGCGATCAGGAAAAAGGGCCGATCCAGGCCGACTTCAAATCCGCACAGTTGCATCATGGACTCCTCAGGCTGCCTTGAGTTGCTGGCCCTTGCCTTGACGTGCCACTGCAGCTTTCACAAAAGCGTTGAACAGCGGGTGACCGTCCCAAGGGGTGGATTTGAATTCGGGGTGGAACTGAACGCCCACATACCAGGGGTGCACGTCCTGCGGCAGCTCGACAATCTCAGTCAGTTGCTCACGCTGGGTCAGCGCCGAGATCACCAGACCAGCTTCGCGCAGTTTGTCCAGATAGTTGACATTGGCTTCGTAGCGGTGACGGTGGCGCTCAGTCACGACATCGCCGTAGATCTGGTGGGCCAACGTGCCCTTGGTGACATCCGAACTTTGGGCACCCAAACGCATGGTGCCGCCCAGGTCGGAGTTTTCGTCGCGCTTCTGGATGGAGCCGTCGGCGTCTTTCCATTCATTGATCAGGGCGATCACAGGGTAAGGGGTGTTGGGCTCGAACTCGGTGGAGTTGGCGTTTTTCATGCCGGCCATGTGGCGGGCGTATTCGATCGTGGCCACTTGCATGCCCAGGCAAATGCCGAGGTAGGGGACCTTGTGCTCACGTGCAAATTGGGCCGTCAGGATCTTGCCTTCGACACCGCGTTTGCCAAAACCACCGGGCACCAGAATCGCGTCGTACTTGGCCAGCTGGCCCTGAGTGGCGCTGGTGATGGTTTCGGAGTCCAGGTGCTCGATCTTCACACGCACATGGTTACGCAGGCCTGCGTGTTTGAGTGCTTCGTTGACCGATTTGTAGCTGTCCGTCAATTCGACGTATTTGCCAACCATGGCGATGGTGACTTCGCCTTGCGGATGTTCAGTCTCATACACCAGGTCGTCCCAGCGCTTGAGGCTGGCGGGAGGGGTGTTCAGGCGCAGCTTGTCGCAGATCAAGCCATCCAGCCCCTGCTCGTGCAGCACGCGCGGCACCTTGTAGATGGTGTCGACGTCGGGCATCGAGATCACGCCCCATTGCGCCACGTTGGTGAACAGGCTGATCTTCTCGCGCTCGTCGTCGGGGATCGGGCGGTCGGCGCGGCACAGCAGTGCGTCGGG
>JALRIL010000033.1 GCA_023255445.1 Limnohabitans sp.
CGCATGCGGCTCGGTCAGGCACATGGTGGCCAACCATTCGCCGGTGGCGACTTTCTCCAGGTACAGGGCTTTGAGTTCGTCGCTGGCGTGGTGCTTGATGCATTCGTAAGCGCCGTGCAGCAGGCCCGGCGCCATGGTCCAGCCATGGTTGGCGGCCGAGAGCATTTCATAGAGCATGGCTTCGAGCACGCTGGGCAGGCCCTGGCCACCGTCGTCGGCGCTGGCCGAAAGGGCCGGCCAACCTGCCTGCCAAAAGGCCTGGTAGGCGGCCTTGAAACCGGGCGGCATGGTCACCGCGCCGTCTTTCCACTGCGCCCCGATTTCGTCGCCGTCGCGGTTGAGCGGGGCGATGACCGAGCCGACAAACTTGCCGGCTTCATCGAGCACTTGCTGCATGAGCTCGGGATCCACCTCGCCAAAGGCGGGCAGGGCTTGCAGCTGTGCGGGCGCTCCCAGCACCTGCTGGAGCACAAAGAACATGTCGTCGGTGGGCGGGGTATAGGCGTTCATGGTTGTGGATTATTTTTTGGCAGCGCCAAGGTAAGTATCGATCACGCGCGGGTCCTGTGCGAGCTCACTGGCCGGTCCGTGCAGTCCGATCTCGCCCATCTCCAGCACATAACCCTGGTCAGCCACAGCCAAGGCGGCGCGGGCGTTCTGCTCCACCAACACGATCGTCACGCCAGTCTGGCGCAGGGTCTGGATGATGTTGAAGATGTCTTTGACGATCAGCGGGGCCAGACCCAGGCTGGGTTCGTCAAGCATCAGCAAGGCAGGACGTGACATCAGGGCGCGGCCAACGGCGAGCATCTGGCGCTCGCCACCCGAGAGCGTGCCCGCCTCCTGGGCACGACGCTCTTTCAGGCGTGGGAACAGGTCAAAGACATCGTCCATGCGGCTGCGCCACTGGCTGTTGCCCAGACGCATCTGGCGATAGCCGCCCAGCACCAGGTTGTCTTCCACACTCATGGTGCCAAACAGCTCGCGCTTTTCGGGCACCAGCGAGATGCCCAGCATCACCCGTTCTTCCATCGTCAGGTCGTCAATCGCCTGGCCTTCGAATTCAATAGAGCCCTTGCCGGGCAAGATGCCCATGAGGGTGTTGAGCAAGGTGGACTTGCCGGCACCGTTGGGACCGATGACCGTGATCACACTGCCACCCTGGGCTTCGATGTTCAAGCCGTGCAGCACCTCGGCCTTGCCGTAGCCCGCGCGCAGCTCGGAAACTTTGAGGAGAGTCGACATATCAGTGTTCCGTTCCCAGGTAGGCGGCGCGCACCGCCGGATTGGCCTGAACCTCGGCGGGCGTGCCGCGGGTGAGCAGGGTTCCGAATTCCATCACAACCAGTTGGTCACAGACGTCCATCACCAGGTCCATGTCGTGCTCGACCAGCAAGATGCTCATTCCTTCAGACTGCAACTGGCGCAGCACGGCGGCCAGGGCCTGCTTTTCTTTGTGGCGCAGGCCGGCGGCAGGTTCATCGAGCAGCAGCAAGGCAGGATCGCAGCAAAGTGCACGTGCGATTTCCATCAGGCGCTGCGGGCCCATGGCTAGGTTGCCGGCCTGCTCGTGCAGGTATTCGCCCATACCGATACGCTCCAATTGGCGTTGAGCTTCTTTCATGAGGCGCTGCTCTTCGGCCTGGTTGGTGCGCAACATGGACGACAACACGCCGCTTCGCCCGCGGGTGTAGGCACCCATGGCGACGTTTTCGAGCACCGTCATGTCGGCAATCATCTTGACATGCTGGAAGGTGCGGGCCATGCCCTGACGTGAAATGTCTCGCGAGGACAGGTCGCTGACGTCTTGCCCCCTGAAGGTGACCTGACCGCTGGTTTTTGACAGGACGCCAGTGATCAGGTTGAAGGTGGTGGATTTGCCGGCACCGTTCGGGCCGATCAGGCCGACGATTTGCCCGGCGGCAATGCCGAAGCTGATGTCGTTGACGGCCACCAGACCACCAAACTGCTTGCGGATCTTGTCGACCACCAGCACCGGCTCGCCCATGGCGGGTTTGGCGCGAACTGGCAGATCGGGCGCGTGCAGCCAGTTGACTTCGCGCCGGGGTTTGGGAAAGTGGCGTGCCACCACCGACCACAGGCCATCGGGCAGGTACTTGAGCACCAGCACCAGGGCCACGCCAAACACGATCACTTCGTAGCTTCCGCTGGTGCCAATCAAGGCGGGCAAGGCCACTTGCAGATAGTCGTCCAGTAACTTGACCAAACCGGCGCCAACGATGGCACCCCACACATAACCCACACCACCCACGACGGTCATGAACAGGTATTCGATGCCCATTTTCAGCCCAAAGGCCGAGGGGTTCACGGTGCGCTGAAAGTGTGCCAGCAACCAGCCTGCCACCGCAGCGAACAGTGCGGCAATCAGGAAGATGGTCACTTTGTAGCGGAAGGTGCTGATGCCCATGGCCTCAGCCATCTGTGTACCCCCCTTGAGTGAGCGAATCGCTCGGCCCGGGCGCGAGTCCAACAGGTTGACCAGGGCCAGGGCGCCTGCAATCAGGAAGGCCCAACACAGGACAAAGAACAGGCGACCCTGACCAATGTCGATGCTGCCCACAGACAGGCTCTTGAGACCGAGCAGGCCGTCATATTTACCCAAGGCATCCAGGTTGCCCATGAGGTAGTACAACGACAGTCCCCAGGCGATGGTGGCCAGCGGCAGGTAGTGGCCGGACATGCGCAAGGTGATCACGCCCACGATCAGCGCGCTGATGGCTGTCAAGCCCAAACCTATGAACAAGGTCACCCATGGCGAAAGGCCGAAGTTGAGGGTGAGGTAGGCGGTGGTGTAGGCACCGATGCCCACAAACGCAGCTTGACCAAAAGAGGTCAGCCCCCCCACGCCTGTGAGCAGCACCAGACCGAGCGAGACCAACGCGTACAGGCCGATGTAGTTGAGCTGAGCAATCCAGAAATCGGGCAACGGCAGCAAGGCGATGACCGGTACCGCCAGAGCAAGCAAAACAATGTGAAGCTGTTTGTTGAGCAACATGATCAATGCTCCTCGTCAGAATGACCGCTGCGCAGGGAGCGTGCGAGGAGAACAGGCAAGATGAGGGTGAACACAATCACCTCTTTGAACGCGCTGGCCCAGAAGGCTCCAAACGCCTCCACAATGCCGACAAACAAGGCCCCCAGCAGGGCACCAGGGTAGCTGGACAGGCCGGCAATCACAGCCGCCACAAAGCCTTTGAGGCCAATCAGAAAACCCGAGTCATAGAACACCGTGGTGGTAGGGCCAATGAGCAGGCCCGACAGCGCGCCAATCATGGCGGCCATCAAAAACGTCAGTTGCCCTGAGGCGTGGGTGGAAATGCCCATCAACCGTGCGCCGGTGCGGTTGACAGCGGTGGCGCGCAGGGCCTTGCCGCGCAGGGATTTTTCAAAGTAGAGCCACAGAAGAACGATCAAGGCCAACGAGACACCAAAAATGATCACGGTCTGGCCCGAGAACGTGACAGGACCGACCGGAAATCGGACGTCCCAGAACGAGGGGTTACGAAAACCCTCGGCACCAAAAAACAGCAGGCCCAGACCCGTCATGGCGAAGTGAACGCCGACAGAAACAATCAGCAAGACCAGTGGGGTGGCTGCCTCCAGTGATTGATACGCCACGCGGTACACCAGCGGACCAAAGGCAGTGACCACAGCCACGCTCAATGCAGCTTGAAGCCACAGGGCCAACTGAAGCGGAGCCGCCCACAATGTCAGCAAGGCAGCGGCCACAGGAAACGCGAGCAGGCCCAAGGTGCCACGCGCAGCACGCGCCAGGCTGGCTTGATGGCGCCAGCGACTGACAAACTCCATCGCACCCGCCACAGCTGCCAACACCAGCAGCAGCCATACCGTGCCCGGCACTTTGCCGGTTTGCAGCATGGCCAGGGTCAGCGCACCGTAGGCGACAAATTCCCCTTGGGGAATGAAAATGACCCGCGTGACGGTGAACACCAGCACGGTGGCCAGCCCGAGCAGGGCATAGATCGCACCGTTGGTCACGCCGTCGAGCAGCAGGATGCTGGCGATGGAGAAATCCATGGAAGGCCTTGGAGAAAAAATCAGGAATCGGTGGAAGGCCACGGGCCTGCAAGGCTGCAGCCCCGTGGCGCTCAGGCGTCAGTTCATTCGACCTTGAACTTGCCGTCAACGATCTTGGTCATCACACCGGTTTCCATGGTGTAACCCCAGTGATCGGTGGGTGTCCAGTTCATCACGCCGTGGGCAAACACGGTGCGGCCCATGGTTTCCAGGCTGTCACGAATGGCGGCGCGGAACTCAGGTGTGCCGGGTTTGGCTTTCTTGAGGGCCATGGGAATGACCTTTTCCATGGCAATCTGGAAGTCGTAAGAGTGTCCGGCAAACTGGTTGCGCGAGTTGGCGCCATAGGCCTTTTCAAAGTTGGCCACGAAGTTCATGGCCTGCTTTTTGGAGGGATGGTTGTCTGGCAGTTGGTCGCCCAGCAGCGCAGGGCCAGAGACCACATACGTGCCTTCCACGGCTTTGCCGCCAATGCGCATCAAGTCGGGCGTGGCGGCGGCGTGGGTCTGATAGATCTTGCCTTTGTAGCCACGGTCCAGAATGGCCAGCTCAGGCATGGCGGCGCCCGAGCCCGAAGCCACCACCAGGATGGCGTCAGGGTTGGCGGCCGTCAGTTTGAGCGCCTGGGGGGTCACGCTGGTGTCGGCACGTGCAAAGCGTTCGGTGGCGACCAGTTTGATGCCGGCTTTGTCCAGCAGTGGGCCGACGGCATCGAGCCATTGCTGGCCATAGGCATCGGTGTAACCCAGAAAGCCGATGGTCTTGACGCCATGGCTCTTCATGTGTTCGACCACAGCATGGCCCATGACGGTGTTCGATTGGGGCAGACGGAACAGCCATTTGTCTTTGCCGGGCGGCACGCCGACTGGAGAGCCCGCCACTTGCACCGTACCGGCTTCGCTGGCAATGTCGGTCATGGCCGCAGCTACGGCGGTGATGCAGGAGCCAAAGATCACGTCGACTTTGTCTTCGGTCACGAAGCGGCGGGCATTGGCCGCGCCCTTGCCGGGGTCGGTGGCGTCGTCGAGGATGGTCAGGTTGACCTTTTCGCCGGCGATGGTTTTGGGAAACAGTTGCAGCTGTTTTTGCATGGGAATGCCCAGGCCGGAGCCCGGACCGGTCAACGAAAGGCTGACGCCGATGTTGATGTCAGCCAGCGCTGCGCCGCTGGCGGTTGCAGTGATGGCCAGGGCCAGCAGGGTTTTCTTTAGTTTCATGGTTTGTCTCCTGTGAGGGTGGGTTGAAGAAATTGCAAAAAGGGACATCAGCAGCACAAGGCCTTGATGTCTTCGGGAACAGGGATGGCCTTGATGCGGTCCGGGTCGTCCGGGTGCTTGATGCAGAAAGCGCGCACTTCGGTGCCCTCGCACAGCACGGTGTCACCGCGCTTGACGATGTGCTTGTGCACGATGACTTTCTCGCGCCACTCTTGCACGCTGGTGTGCACCTGGATGCGCTCGCCGTAAGTGGCGGGGCGGATGAACTTGGTGTTGATCTCCAGCAAGGGGGTGCCGATGATGCCGCGCGTCTTGACCAGCTCGCGCCAGGGCGGCACGCCGCACTTCACAAAGAAGTTGAGCGACGCAGCATCCATCCATTTGGAAAAGTTCGGGAAGAACACGATGCCTGCGGGGTCGCAGTCGCCAAACATCACTTCCACTTCGTAGACAACGGTTTTGCTCATGTGAATGCTTTCAGCGTGGGGCCATGCGCAAGGCACCGTCCAGGCGAATCGTCTCGCCATTGAGGTGGTTGTTGCTGACGATGTGGCAGGCCAGCTCGGCAAATTCGCTGGGCTTGCCCAAGCGCGAGGGGAAGGGGATGCTGGCCGCCAGCGATTGCTGCACCGGCTCGGGCAGCGTTTCCATCAGTGACGTCTTGAACAAGCCAGGGGCGATGGTGCACACGCGGATGCCGTGCTGCGCCAGGTCGCGCGCCATCGGCAACGTCATGCCGGCCACGCCGGCCTTGGAGGCGCTGTAGGCCTGCTGGCCCACCTGACCGTCAAAGGCGGCCACGGAGGCGGTGAACACCATGACGCCTCGGGCGCCGTCTTCCAGCGGCTCGAGCTTGGCGCAGGCCGCAGCAAACAGGCGCGCGGCGTTGTAGGTGCCGATCAGGTTGACATTGATGACCTTGGCGAAGTCTTCGAGCGGGGCGGCGTTGCCGTCCTTGCCCACCACGCGTTTGGCGGTGCCGATGCCGGCGATCTGCATCAGGATGCGGGCCGGGCCGTGGGCGGCGGCTGCAGTCTCGATGGCCTGGGCCATGCTGTCTGGATCGCTCACATTGCATTGGACCGCGATGCCGCCAATGTCCTTGGCCACGCGCTGGGCGTTGTCCATGTTGAGGTCGAGCACGGCGACCTTGGCGCCCAGACGGGCCAGTTCTCGGGCGGTGGCCTCGCCGAGGCCGGAGCCGCCGCCGGTGACGAGTGCTGCTTGTCCTTGAATGTTCATAAGGGTCTCTTTCGGCAAAGGTATGGGCCCAGAGGTTAGGACGCCTCGGGGTTTTCAATCAGCAATGCAATGCCCTGGCCGCCGCCGACGCAGGCACTGGAAATGCCGTAACGCAGGCCCGAGCGTTGCAGTTCGCGCGCCAGCGTGATGGTCAGGCGCACGCCAGTGGCCGCCAGCGGGTGGCCCAGGGCGATGGCGCCGCCGTTGACGTTGAGCTTGGCCAGATCCAGACCGAGTTCGCGGCCCACGGCCAGCGTTTGCGCGCCCTGGGCTTCGTTGATTTCGAAGCGGCCGATCTGGTCGAGCGTCAGGCCAGTGCGCTCGAGCAGCAGGCGGATCGCCGGCGCCGGGCCGATGCCCATGATCTCGGGTGGCACGCCCACGGCAGCAGCCGCCACCACACGGGCTAAGGGCTTTTTGCCATGAGCCTTCGCGTAGGCGCCCGAGGTGACCACGCAAGCGGCCGCCGCATCGACCAGCGCCGAACTGTTGCCACCGGTCTGCACACCGCCCTCGTACACGGGCTTGAGTTTGGCCAGCACCTCCAGCGGCGAGAGGCGCGGGTGGGTGTCGGTGGCCACTTCGTTGACTTTGCCTTGCAACTTGATGCCACGGGGCTTGTAGCCCTCGAGCTCGAATTTTTCAGTGACCACAGGCACGATCTCGCCGGCATGAAAGCCCGCTTGCTGCGCGGCCACGGCCTTGGCAAACGAGTCCGACGCGAACTGGTCCACGTCCGCGCGCGAGATGCCGTATTTCTTGGCCAGGTTCTCTGCCGTCTGGATCATGTTGATGCCGGCGGCCGGGTCCTTGAGGGCTTCCCACATGTAGTCCTTGAAGCCCACGGGCGCGCCCAGCTTGAAGCCGGTGCGATGGTCAAAGGCGGCGATCGGGTTGCGCGTCATGCTCTCGGTGCCTACCACGAGGGCCGCATCGCACACGCCCGCCTCGATCTGTTCACCCGCCTGACGGAACAGTTCAAAGCCGGTGCCGCAGATGCGCTGCGCCATGATGGCGGGGACGTCCTGCGGCACACCAGCGTACAGGCCGATGTGCCGCGGCAAAAAGAACTGGTCGAAGTCGCCAGGGGCCATGTTGCCGGTGATGACCGAGCCAATCTCGGTGGCGGCGATTCCTGCGCGCTTCAAGGCTTCGCGCGCGGCCTTGATGCCCAAATCGGTGGGCGAAATATGTCCCAGCGCGCCGCAGTAATCCACCATGGGCGTGCGCACGCCCTCGTGCATCCACACATCGTTGAAGGCGTTGAAAAATCCTTTGGAGGCCATGGTGCTGTCTTTCACTTGCCCGGTTTGAGGATGTAGTGCAGTCGGTCCTCGTGCAGGGCCGTCACGGTGTCGGCGCGGTGGTTCAGCACGGCGCGCTGGTTGATCGAACCCTTGTCGGTGATCTCGCCCTTGTCGATCGTGGGCGGCTCGCTGAGCAGGCACAGGCGGGCGATGCGGTTGGCGCTGCCGGTGCTGGAGGCTGCCAGATCGTCCACAACTTTCTGGAAGTGCGCCAGTACCGGGGCGCTGGCCAGCACGTCCGACAGCGGCGCGTTCTCGGGCAGGCCAGCAAGTTCGCGGACCCTGGCCGTGGGGAAGACCATGGCGCCGACTTCCTTCATGTTCAGACCGGTCAGCACCACGTCCTGGATGTAGGGGGCGCCGGCGGCGATGATCTTGCCGCGCAAAGGGCCCACGCTCACAAAGGTGCCGGTGGCCAGCTTGAAGTCCTCGGCAATGCGGCCATCAAACTTCAGGCCCAGGTGTACATCGGTTTCGTCGATCCACTTGACCGCGTCACCGGTTTTGAAGAAACCTTCTTCGTCGAATGCCCCGGCAGTTTCTTCGGCGTTGCGCCAGTAGCCGGGCGTGATGTTGGGGCCGCGGTAGCGCACCTCGGTCTTGCCGTCCATGTCCACCAGCTTGAGCTCCAGGCCCGGCGTGGGCACCCCCAGATCTCCCGCCTGTACAAAGGGGTTGGTGACGAAGATGCCAAACGGCCCGGACTCGGTCATGCCCAGACCGGTACCCATGACGATGCGCTCGCCAACCTCGCGTTCTTCGCTTTCATACAGGCTGTCCCAGATGGGCTGCGCCAAGGCCGCGCCTGCGTAGAAGAACATCTGCACTCGCGACAGCAGGGTCTTGCGCAGGGCATCGTCGGTCTTCATGGCGTTGGCAATGGCTTCAAAGCCAGTGGGCACATTGAAGTACACCGTAGGTGCGATCTCGCGCAGGTTGCGCAGGGTTTCGCCGATGAGGGCCGGGGTGGGTTTGCCGTCGTCGATGTAGAGCGTGCCGCCATGGAAGACGATCATGCCGAAGTTGTGGTTGCCGCCAAAGGTGTGGTTCCAGGGCAACCAGTCCACCAGCACCAGGTCTTGCTCGGCCAGCACCGGCATGGACTGGGCCATTTGCTGCTGGTTGGCGCACCACATGCGGTGGGTGTTGATGACCGCTTTGGGCAGCTTGGTCGAGCCGCTGGTGAACAGGAACTTGACCACAGTGTCGGGGCCGGTGGCGGCCATGGCCTGGTCGACGGCATCGGTCACGGCCGTGGCGGCCAGTTCCGTAAAGCGGCTGACCTGACGGCCTTCCACGCTGCCTTCGGCCATGACAATCGCCATGTCCTCGCCCACGGTGGCCGCAATCGCTTTGGCGTAGCGCGCATCTTGTGCGAACACCAGGCCGGGTGTGACGGTGCGCAGCACATGCTTGAGCTTGTCGTAGTCCACGCTGATCAGCGAGTAGGGTGGCGAGACGGGGGTGTAAGGCACGCCAGCGATCAGGCAGCCCAGCGCCATCAGGGCGTGTTCCAGGCTGTTCTCGCTGAGGATGGCCACCGGGCGCTCGGCACTCAGGCCGCGGTGGATCAGGCTTTGGGCAATGCTGCGCGCCTTTTGCCAGGCGTCGGCGTAGGTGATGTGCTGCCAGTCGCCCAGACTGCCATCGGTATTTTTGGCGCGACGTGCCATGAAGGTCTGCTCGGGCTTGACCTGGGCCCAGTGCTGCAGGCGGTCCGTCAGGCGTTGCGGAAAAGCCTGCAGGTCCTGTTCAGCGCGCAGGTAGTGGGTACCGGGTACGCCATCACGCAGTGTGACGCGGGTGACACCAAACTTGAGGGGGCGAAAAGTTGGGGTGTTCATGGTTGGGTCTCCTCCGGTCCTGGACTCAGTTGGCCTTTTGGACTTTGGCGGCCTTGCCTTCAAGGAAGGCGCGCACGCGGGCTTTGGCTTCGGGGGCGGACTGCGCAATCGAGGCCATCAGCGCCTCGGTCATGAAACCATGGTCAGCCGGTTGCTCGGCAATGCGGGGCAACGCGTGCATGAGCGCAAAATTGGTCAGCGGTGCGTTGGTCGCAATGCGGGTGGCCAGTTCAATCGCTTTGTCCAAGGCGGTGCCGGTGGGGACCAGGTACTGTGCAAAGCCTACGCGCTCGCCGTCAACGGCGTTGTAGACGCGGCCTGTCATCATCATGTCGGTCATGCGCGCTGCACCGATCAGCTTGGGCACGCGCACCGCGCCGCCGCCGCCCACAAAAATGCCACGCGTGCCTTCGGGCAGGGCGTAGAAGGTGGTCTCGTCGGCCACACGGATGTGCGAGGCACTGGCCAGCTCCAGACCGCCGCCGACCACGGCGCCATGCAGCGCCGCGATCACCGGCACACGGCCTTGTTCGACTGCGTTGAGTGCGACGTGCCAGCTGCGCGAGTGGTACACGCCTTCGCCGGCATCACGTTCCTTGAGTTCGGACAAATCCAGGCCCGCGCAGAAGTGTTCGCCTTCGCCGTCGATGACAGCGGCTTTGGCTTCAGAGGGCAGGTTCTGGAAGGTATCCCGGATGGCTTCGATCAGTGCGTCGGACAGGGCATTGCGCTTGGCGGGTCGACGCAGTGTGACGATCGCGACAGCGCCGCGCATTTCCAATGTAACTCCGTTGGCAGCTGCACGTTCAAGGATAGGATGGCTCATGGCTGGGGTCCTGGCGAGGGCTTGACTTGCAAGCCTTGAAAGTTATGATTGATAACCATATTGTTGGCCGCACGATGCACTTCAACGCCTAGGACTTTCCCTAGGTGGGTACAAATTTTGCGGCTATCCCCGGAGACACTTGCAGCATGAAACATCAAGACCTGATCGCGATAGACATCCACACCCACGCCGAAGTGAGCTGCTGGAACCCGTTTGACAACTATGGCGAGGAATACGATCGCGCTGCCGACAAATATTTTGGTTCCAACCGCCGACCCACCATTGCCGAGACGGTGGCTTACTACCGCGAGAGAAAAATTGGCCTGGTCATGTTCACGGTGGACAGCGAGGCGCAGTTGGGCCGCCGCCGCATACCCAACGAAGAGATCGCGCAGGCCGCGCGCGAGAACAGCGACATGATGATGGCCTTCGCCAGCATCGACCCGCACAAGGGCAAGATGGGCGCCCGAGAGGCCGAGCGCCTGATCAAGGAAGAAGGCGTCAAGGGCTTCAAGTTCCACCCCACGGTGCAGGGCTTCTTGCCCTACGACCGCATGGCCTGGCCGATCTACGAAGTCATCAACGAATATAAATTGCCCGCCATCTTCCACACCGGCCACAGTGGCATTGGCAGTGGCATGCGCTGTGGTGGCGGACTGCGCCTGCAAAACAGCAACCCCATGCTGCTCGAAGATGTGGCGATCGACTGGCCCGACATGCAGATCGTCATGGCGCACCCCAGCTTTCCTTGGCAGGACGAGGCACTGAGCCTGGCCACGCACAAGCCCAACGTCTGGATCGACCTGTCGGGCTGGAGCCCCAAGTACTTTCCTAAACAGCTGGTGCAGTACGCCAACACCCTGCTCAAGGACCGCGTGCTGTTTGGCAGCGACTACCCGCTGATCACGCCCGAGCGCTGGATGAAAGACTTTGAAGTGGCCGGGTTCAAACCCGAGGTGATGCCAGGCATTCTCAAAGGCAACGCGGTGCGCCTGTTGGGGCTGTGATCAGGCTTGCGGGGGCTGCGCCCACTCGGGCAGCGGCCAATTCAGCAACTCGGCCAGGCGGCAGACCACCCAGCGGGCCTCGGGCTCGCTGACCACATCGGGCGTGGCCAGCAGCCCTTGCAGGCAGCGCTCCAAAGCCATGTCTTCGGTGATGCCCAGCTGGAATTGCTGGTTGGCCGCCTGCTCGGTCAGCAGCTGGGCCAGGTCTTCGCACAGTTCGTAGCGCTGGGCCATCTCCTGCAGGCCGATTGTGGGCTTGATCTTGCCGGGCGGCACATACAGCGTTGAAAAACTGGGGGCAATGAAGGTCTGGTTGCCGTCGTCCACGGCGCTCAAGCTTTCTTGACGAATTCGCTTTTGAGCTGCATCGGGCCAAAGCCGTCGATCTTGCAATCGATGTCGTGATCGCCGTCGATCAGACGGATGTTCTTGACCTTGGTGCCCACCTTGACCACCGATGATGAGCCTTTGATCTTCAGATCCTTGACCAGGGTGACGCTGTCGCCGTCTTGCAGCACATTGCCGTTGGCGTCTTTCCAGACTTTGGCCGCTTCAGCGGCAGGCGCTTCGCTGGGGTTCCATTCATGGCCGCAGCTCGGGCAGATCAACAGGTTGCCGTCTTCATACGTGAATTCGGACTGGCATTGGGGGCAGGGGGGGAAGGTGCTCATGGTGCCCATTATCCGGCCTGCCAGAGGCTCAGCCGCTCGCGCAGGGCCTGCGAACCACTCAAATGAAGGCTGATGGTCAGGCGTGCATCTTCGGTTTCGCTCTCGAGCGCCATGTCCCAGGCGTGGCCGTCGTCAATCGGGCCGGGCTCGCCCAGATGCGCCTTCAGATCCTCGATCAGGGCTTGCACTTCGGCTTGCAGCAATGCACTGTGCACGGCCGCAGGGCTGGCCAGCGCACTCCAGGTTTGCAGGCCATCGGTGTCTTCGCAAACATCAAAATCAAGGTACACAAGGTTGCGCATGAACAGGATTGTCGCCGCAAGCAGGGTTGGAAAGGTCGACAATGGCGCCCATGAACACCGCCATCGACATCCTGGGCATCACCGGCCCCATCTACCTGGTCATTGCTTTGGGCTATGCCGCCACGCGCCTGGGCTGGTTTGCACGCGCCGACATGGCGGTGTTTGGCAAATTCACCATCCAGTTGGCCTTGCCAGCGTTGTTGTTCAATGCCTTGTCGCAGCGCAGCGTGGCCGAGATTCTGAATGTGCGCTACTTGCTGGCATACGCTTTGGGTTCGATGCTGGTGATTGCCGGTGGCCTGTTCTGGGCGCGTCGCGTCAAAGGCCACAGCCTGAGCTACAGCAGCATGATGGCCATGGGCATGTCTTGTCCAAACAGCGGTTTTGTGGGTTATCCCATCGTGCTGCTCACGCTGGGTCCGGTGGCTGGTGTGGTGCTGGCGCTGAATATGGTGGTTGAAAACCTGCTCATGATTCCTTTGCTCCTGGCCGTGGCCGATGCTCAAAACCAAAACGGACAAGGTTGGCAAGCTGTGCTCAAACAAACCTTCAAGGGCTTGCTGCGCAACCCCTTGATCATCGGCATCGTGCTGGGCTTTGCGGTTTCGTTCAGCGGCGTGACCTTGCCCGCGCCCATCTCGCGCACTGTCAATTTATTTGCGCAGGCAAGCGCAGCTTTGTCCCTGTTTGTGATTGGCGGCTCATTGGTGGGGCTACAGGTGCAAGGCCTGCGCGGCACGGTCAGCCAGATTGCGGTGGGCAAACTTTTACTCCACCCGCTGGCCATGAGCTTGATGGTGCTGTGGTTGGTGCCGGTGCATGATCCGGCCCTGCGTCAGGCGGCGATCATCACCGGCGCTTTGCCCATGCTGGGCATCTTCACCATTTTGAGTCAGCGCCATGGACACGGGGCCATCAGTGCGGCCACCTTGCTGGTGACCACGGTGATGTCGTTTTTCACGCTCAGCACTTTGCTGCTCGTGCTGCGCATGGCCTGATCAGCGGCTTCAGTTGCCGCCCAGGTGCTGCTGCGTGATCTCGCGCAGCAGCTCCAGTGTGGCTTGCTGTGTCAGCGTGGTGGGGCGCAAGGCGCTGATGGCGGTGGTCAGTTCAATGCTCAGGGCCGGTGCCCCGATGGAGCGAGTTGAAAATGCCGAAGGCCGAATCGAGTGCTTGACTGCATTGCGAGACAGGATGGCGAAGCCCGCACCATCGGCCACCAGGTCCAGGATGGCGGTCACGCCATCAATCTCCAGCGCAATCTGGGGTTTGGCGGGCAGCTCGGCCAGGGCAGACTCGATGCGCATGCGTACGGCGTTGGGGCGGCTGGGAATGACCAAGGGCAGCTGGGCCAGCGCCTGCAGCGTCAAGGGGACAGGTGGCGGGTCTTCCGCCAAGCCGGGGGGGCGCGGCTGCACCAGCACCAGTTCTTCCTGCATCAAGGGGTTGTATTCCAGGCCCTGCAGGGGGCTAGGGTTGTAGAGCAAAGCAATGTCGAGACGTCCGCTTTGCAGGTTTTCCTGCATCGCAGTGGACAGTCCCTCGCTGATGGACAGCTGCGCTTGGGGCAGTTTTTGCCGAAAGGCGCGGGTCAGGGGCACCGTGAGCACACGCGAGATGCTGGGCGGCAAACCCACAGCCACTTTGCCAGCCAAGCCGGTGCGGACGCGGCTGAGCTCCTCCCGGGCGCGCTCGACCTGGTGCAGGATGCCCCGCCCATGCTCCAGCAGCAGTTGCCCGGCCTCGGTGGGGGTGGCCCCGCGGCCATTGCGCACCAGCAAGTTCTGGCGCAGCTCCACCTCCAGCAGGCGCACCTGGCGACTCAAGGCGGGCTGGGCAATGCCCAGCACTTGCGCCGCACGGGTAAAACTGCCCAATTCGGCCACGCGCACAAAGTATTCCAGCTGTTTGAGGTCCATCTGTGTCCTTGCTTTGGTCATATCAGGCTATTGGATATTCTATTTTGTTCTAGCTGGTAGAGCGATGCAAGGCTTACGGTGGTCAGGGGATGCCCGGACAATTCGGTCACTGTTTCAACGAGGACCACCATGAGTTTGGCCAAACCCCTGATCATTGACATCCACGGTCACTACACCACGGCGCCCAAGTCGCTTGAAGACTGGCGCAACAAGCAAATCGCCGGGATCAAAGACCCGGCCCTGATGCCCAAAGTGGCTGACCTGAAGATCAGCGACGACGAGCTGCGCGAAACCATTGAAACCAACCAGCTGGCGAAGATGAAAGAGCGCGGCAGCGACCTGACCGTGTTCAGCCCCCGCGCCAGCTTCATGGCCCACCACATTGGCGACTTCAATGTGTCCTCCACCTGGGCGGCCATCTGTAACGAACTCTGCTATCGCGTGAGCCAGCTGTTCCCTGACAACTTCATTGGCGCGGCCATGCTGCCGCAGTCGCCGGGTGTGGACCCCAAGACCTGCGTGGCCGAGATCGACAAGTGCGTGAACGACTACGGCATGGTCGGCATCAACCTCAACCCTGACCCCAGCGGCGGCCACTGGACCAGCCCACCCCTGACCGACAAGCATTGGTACCCCATCTATGAAAAGATGGTGGAGCACGACATCCCCGCAATGATCCACGTCTCCACCAGCTGCAATGCCTGCTTCCACACCACGGGCGCGCACTACATCAACGCCGACACCACGGCCATCATGCAGCTGATCCAGGGCGACCTGTTCAAGGACTTCCCCACGCTCAAGTTCATCGTGCCGCACGGTGGCGGCGCCGCGCCTTACCATTGGGGTCGCTACCGTGGCCTGGCACAGGAGCTGAAAAAGCCCCTGCTCAAGGACCACCTGCTGAATAACGTGTTCTTTGACACCTGCGTCTACCACCAGCCGGGCATCGACCTGCGTTGCGTTGCCGCGAGGGTTGGCAAGGGCGATCTTGTTTCTGGCGATGAGGGGCTGAACGGCGGTATCAAGCCCAGATGGCCCGATGAAGCCTGCCATCATCCTGTTGGCAATCTTCCGACCGAATACGCCAACCTTA
>JALRIL010000037.1 GCA_023255445.1 Limnohabitans sp.
CCACCAGCGGGGTTGAAGAAGCTGGTGCCGAACTGGCGGTCGGTCAGGGTCATGGTGATCGCGCCAGCCAACACAGGCATCACGGCAATCAACAAATAGGCGGTGATGAGCCAGGTCCAGGCGAACATGGGCATCTTCATCAAGGTCATGCCGGGGGCGCGCATGTTCAAGATGGTCACGATGATGTTGATCGAGCCCATGATGGACGAAGCACCCAGGATGTGCATGGCAAAGATACCTGCATCCATGGAGGGGCCCATCTGCAGAGTCAGCGGTGCATACAGCGTCCAGCCGGCAGCAGGGGCGCCACCAGGCATGAAGAAGGCCGACACCAGCATGATCGCCGCAGGAATCATCAACCAGAAGCTGAAGTTGTTCATGCGGGCAAAGGCCATGTCAGACGCACCGATTTGTAACGGCAACATCCAGTTGGCATAGCCCACAAAGGCCGGCATGATCGCGCCGAACACCATGATCAGACCATGCATGGTCGTGAACTGGTTGAACAGCTCGGGGTTGACAATTTGGAGACCGGGCATGAACAGCTCGGCGCGAATCATCATGGCGCAGATACCGCCAACCATGAGCATGGCAAAGCTGAACAGCATGTACAGCGTACCGATGTCTTTGTGGTTGGTCGCAAAGACCCAACGACGCCAACCCGAAGGGGCGTGGTGTGCGTGGTCATCGTGAGCGTGATCGTGATGGTCGAGAACGGCACTCATCTTGATTTCCTCTTTAAATTAATGCGGTACTGACTTACTTGCGAGCGGCAAGCACTTCGGCCGGCTGCACGATCTGCCCGGTCTTGTTGGACCAGTTGTTTTTAGTGAACGAAATCACAGCCGCGATGTCGGTGTCCGACAACTGCTTCCAGGATGGCATCGCTCCATTGTTCTGACCGTTAAGCAACACAGCAATTTGTTTGGTCTTGTCGGCATCGAGCACAACGGCAGAGCCATCGAGAGGCTTGATCGGACCAGCGCCCTTGCCATTGGCCTGGTGGCAAGCTGCACAGTTGGAGGCATACACTTTCTCGCCACGCTTGATCAGGTCATCCAGATTCCAGACGCGGCTGGGATCATCCATCTTGGCAGCCAGTTTTTTCTTCTCGGCTTCCACCCAGGCAGTGTAATCCTGCGCAGACAACACTTTCACGTGGATAGGCATGTAGGCGTGTTCCTTGCCACACAGCTCGGCACACTGACCATAGAAATCACCCGTCTGCTCAGCACGGAACCAGTTGTCACGTACAAAACCAGGGATCGCATCCTGCTTGATGCCAAAGGCTGGCACAAACCAGGAGTGAATCACGTCGGTAGCTGTGGTGATGACGCGCACTTTCTTGCCCACAGGGACCACCAGAGGGTTATCCACTTTCAGCAGGTAGTTGTCACCCTCGGGCTTGCCGGCGTCGGACAAGGCACGCTGCGAAGAATCGAGCGTGGAAATCAGGCTCAGACCCTCGCCTTCACCCTTGAGGTAGTCGTAGCCCCATTTCCACTGATAGCCCGTGACCTTGATGGTCATGTCCGAATTGGTGGTGTCCTTTTGGGCCACCAGCACTTTCGTGGCCGGCAAGGCCATACCAATGACGATCAGGAAGGGGATCACCGTCCAAGCGATTTCCACGGACACCGAGTCGGTGAAAGTCGCAGGCTTGTAGCCCAGGGATTTGCGGTGCTTCCAGATGGAATAGAACATCACAGCAAACACCGCGACGAAGATCACCGAACAGATGATCAGCAAAAACCAATGCAAGTCATGCTGCGCTTCAGCAATCTTGCTGGCTGCGGGGTGCAGGTTGAGCTGACGAACAGCCGGCCCCCCAGGCAGATCATTGACGGCATGGGCCGCAGTGGCCAGCAGCGTGGCAGACAGAACGCCCACGCGGGACAGCTGCGCAGCCAATTTACCGGGAATCATTTTCATGTTTTCTAACTTCCAAGTCTCGGTTGAACCCACACACTCCGATCAGAGCACTCACGCTGCGCGCAAGGCTCGCCTGATCTCTCCTGCCAGAACCTGACGCATTTCGGGTCGCACAAAGCGCCCCACTTCGATCGTCTGACCCCGACTCGAAACCGCAATCAAGCCATGCCGTCCAGCAGCGGGCTCTACGCGAACCCAATGCCGTTCAAACTCCGTGCGTTCACGGCGGCCTGCGGTCTCTCGCTCCACCACCAGGCTCGTGCCTTGAAGTGAAATCCACTCGCCATCTGTCGCATGCCGGGCATACATCAAAAAAGCCACGCCCACCACCAGCAAATCCAGCCCGGCAAAACCCAACACCATGGGCGCACCGTAAAACCAGAAAAACAGGCCAATGCCCAAAGAAACCGCACAGAGCAAACCGTAAACCGCAGCCAACTGGGCTGGGGTGACGGAGCAGTTGCGTCGAAGGCGCCAGTCGATACTGGCCCCCGACACCTGTGCAAACTGGAATCCGGAACTTGACATGCGTCAGCTTTTCTGAATTTCTTGCACGCAACACGTGCACAGAATGGTCGAAATTGCCCAAAATTTTACCCGAGTTGGGCAGGGTTTTGACATTTCTCAACTCAAAGGACGATCTTTGGCAGACTCTCGCAACATTTGACGCATCTCAAACAGGTCAATTCCTGTCTCGGCGGACACCTTCGGGCGCGCTAAAGGCTTGAAAGCATGCCCGTATATGATTTCGAAGCTCAAGGCCAACTGGCCGCCTTGCGCAGGTCGCGCCAACGCCATCAAGGCCTGCTGCCACTGCGCATGCCAGCCTCGGCCTCGCAGACCGGGTGCACGCGTCACAGCCAGGTTTCGGCCCAGCTCGCGCAATTCCTGCGACAGGCGCTGGGGAGTCTCAAAGGTGAGGGTGATGCGCTCCATGTCCATCACCGGCTCGGCAAAACCGGCATGCACCAGCATATCCCCCCAGTCGTGCATGTCGGTAAATTCGTGTGCGGGTGCAGGCCAACCCTGAGCCGTATGAATCTGACGCAGTTCACGCAAGGTATCCGGCCCGAGGCAGGAAAACATCAAAAATCCATCGACCGCCAGGGCCTTGTGCCAGTGCCCCAACACCTCCTGCGGTCTGGGCTGGTGGTGCAAAGCCATGTTAGCCCACACCATCTGCACTCCCCCCGCTGCTGGAATACCCACGTGCTGATCCAACGAATGCCAGCGCTGCCACCAGGGCTTTTGCACGCTTTGCGCCAGAACACGTTCCTCAGCAGCTGAGCCCGGCACCAGCCAGACGGGAGCTCGCGGGTAGCGTTCGCGCAAGGCCTGATGGGCTTGCCACCCCCCACGCAGTGGCTGCCAGTGGGCCCATTGGGCCGGTTGCGGGGTGATAAGGTCAAGTCGCTCCATCATGCGCCGCGCCACCTCTTCGTGCAGCCACGGCGAAGTCGGCGGCACCTGTGCGGGCACACGGTCCAGCCAACGCTGAGCGGCCAGCGCATCCATGGAGGGAGGAGTTACATCGGTCATGGCAAGGGCATGTTGTGGCAAACGGCTTGTGGACAAACCGGCACCGAAGTATATTGAGTTCGCATGAACAGGCTCTGGCACACATTCTCAGACCTATGGCGCCGCCGATCATGGCCCACCCATTGCGCCATCTGCAACTCGTGGGGGCCCGATGTGTTATGCGAGACCTGCATTGCCACCTTTGCCCAGCCCCGTCCGCGCTGCAAACATTGCGCCCTGCCTTTGACGTTCGGCCAGCGTGTCTGCGAGACGTGTTTGACGCAACCACCGGCGCTGGATGCCTGCGTAGCCAGTGTCAGTTACGACTGGCCGTGGCCCAAAGTCATGGTCGATTTCAAATTCAGCGCCCAACCCGCCTGGGCCCAAAGCCTGGCCTTGCTCATGCGTCACACCCCAGGCGCCGAGTTGCTGCTGGAGTCCAGCGATGCCGTGCTGCCCATTCCGGTGTCAGCACAACGCCTGGCCGAGCGCGGATTCAACCAGTCTGCGTTACTGGCACGGCACCTGGCAGGCGCTGCCTGCCGAACCGACTGGCTGCTGCGGCCACAGCACGCACAAGCCCAAAGCCACCTCACACGCGCGCAGCGTCTGCACAACCTGGATCAGGCGTTTTCATTGACACCTGACGCTCGAAAACAAATTCCTGGGGGACGCATGTTGCTGATTGACGATGTCATGACCACCGGCACCACACTGAGGCAGGCGGCCCAGCTACTGCGTCAGGCTGGTGCGCAGTCGGTACACGCGCTGGTGTTTGCGCGCGCCTGAATGCAGCCACTTGCCGCGGATTCGGCACAATACGAGGCATGTTCAACATTGTTCTGGTCGAACCCGAAATCCCGCCCAACACCGGCAACATCATCCGGTTGGCTGCCAACACGGGTTGCCACCTGCACTTGATCGAGCCGCTGGGTTTTTCGATGGAAGACAAACTCATGCGTCGCGCTGGACTGGACTACCACGAGTACGCCCATGTGCAGCGCTACCCCAGCTGGGACGTTTGGCTGCAACACACCCGCAGTCACCACGAACGGGTGTTCATCATGACCACCAAGGCCAGCCAGCCTTTGCAACAGTGCCGCTTTGAGCCGGGAGACTGGCTGGTGTTTGGCCCCGAGAGCCGCGGCTTGAGCGAAGCACAGCGTGAAACCTTTGCACCCGCACAACGTATCCGCTTGCCCATGTTGCCCACGCAGCGCAGCCTGAACTTGTCCAACGCCGTGGCCGTGACGGTTTTTGAGGCTTGGCGACAAAACCAGTTTGCTGGCGCCGTCTGAATGGCGCATTTCCAAAGTCCAGGACGGACATTGGAAATCGGTTAAGGTGCTGGCTCCGAAATTGATCGAGTGACATGCCCAAGGACCGACTGCCCGCACTTCTTGAACGCCTGCAAGAGCCCCAGACCCTGGCGGAGCGGCACCTCTGGCTGCACGAAGCCTGGCATTGGATCAGCGGGCGTGACGATCAAGTCAACGCCAGCTTGCAACGCCTGGACCGGCTGACCCTCGCCATCACCAACGAGCCCATCCTTTTGCTGGCCTGGCAACACTGGTGGCACCGCTTTGTCACCAGCACGGATGCAACCGCCCTGCTGGCCGATCTGGGCCTGGCCTCCCGTCAAGCCTTTTGGAGCGAATTGATTCGCCGCGTACGCGGGCGCTGGTTCCCAGCCACGCCAGATACACGCGAGCTTGATGCCTTGTTTGACTTCCTGCGTCCGCGCCCGCACGATGCGCGTTGGCTGACCCAGATGCCCGAAAGCACCCAGGCTCGCCTCGTCCAGTTGTTGCAACTGCCCAGCGAACTCGAGCCTGAGCCCGCCACGCTGCAAGCGCAGCTACTCGACGCCTTGACCTATTGCATCAGCCAGATCAATGCGGCAGGCTTTGCAGCCGAAGTACGCTCACGCATGTCTGAAGATGCTCAGTCCAGACGCGCCTTTCACGAACTCAATCCTGTGTTGCAGCAACTGCGCAACGCCGTGCTCGACCATGGAACGGATTCGGCCGCATGCGCCCTTGCCGCCGATAGCCTGCGCCAACAACTCGATGCCTGCCGCAATGCGGCCTACACCGTCTATGCCCACTTGCAGGAAAACGGCATTTCGGTCGGCATTGTGTTTCAGCTGCGCCAAATGCGCCGGCGCATCATCCGCAGCAAGCAACTCATTGATGTGCTCATGAGCGCCGATCGCCCCTCGGCCATGCTTGATCTCTTGGCGCAATTGGTTCAGCAAAGCCACGACGCGCGAAGCGTACGCAACCTCTGGCGCTCCAACAGCCACATGCTGGCCGAAAAAATGGTTGAGCGCAGCGCCGAAAGCGGCGAGCACTACATCACCCGCAATTTGCGCGAATACCTGGGCATGCTGGGAGCAGCCGCTGGTGGCGGTGCGGTGCTGGGGCTGGCCACCTGGAGTAAGTTTGGCTTGTACGCCCTGTCCTTGTCGCCGTTCTGGCTGGGCCTGAGCACGGGCCTGAACTATGCTTTTTGGTTCGTATTGATCATGGCCTTGCACTGGACCGTTGCCACCAAGCAGCCCGCCGTGACCGCGCCTGCCATGGCCCACAAACTCAAGCACATTGAAGAGCAAGGCGGCATCCAAGGGTTTGTGGACGAAATCTCTCATCTGATTCGTTCGCAAGCGGCTGCTATTTCGGGCAATGTCCTGGCTGTCATTCCTGTGGTGGCGCTCATCAGCGCTTTGCTTGGTGCACACGGTGACCCAGCCATGGTCGACACCGCCACCGCCAAACACGTCCTGCATGACCTGCACCTGCTCGGTCCCACTGCCATTTTTGCCGCCTTCACCGGAGTGCTGCTGTTTGCCTCGAGCATGATTGCGGGCTGGGTCGAAAACGCTTTTGTGCTCAACAAGTGGCATTCGGCCATTCGTTACCACCCACGCTTGCGCAGCTGGCTGGGCGCGCAACGTGCCGAGCGTCTGGGTGACTACCTCATGACCCACGTCTCCAGCCTGGCGGCCAACATTTCCCTGGGCTTGCTGCTGGGGCTGACCCCTGCATTCATGGCTTTCTTTGGCCTTGGCATGGAGGTACGGCACGTTACCCTGTCTGCCGGCCAACTCACAGCTGCCGTCTGGACGCTGGGCTGGCCGGTCTTTCAAAGTCCTGACTTCTGGTGGGCTGTGGCGGGCCTGGCCGTGGTGGGTCCCTTGAATTTGGGCGTGAGTTTTTACCTCGCCTTTCGCATTGCCCTGGCGGCCCAAAGCGTCAATACACGCGACCGCAACCGCATTCGCCAAACGTTGTGGGGCCGAGTGCGAGAGCGCCCCTTGTCATTCATTTGGCCTACCCGTTCGTCAACCCTATGAACGGTGCCATGACTCAAACACAAGCCTTGCTGTTTGACCTGGATGGCACCCTGGTGGACAGCGAAGTCATCGGCCTGGATGTGCTGCACGACATGGCGGCGAACATCGGCTTTCCCGGGAGCCGCGAGGATAGCCACCAGCGCTTTCGAGGCGTTCCGATGGGGCAGTGCGTCCACCAGATCATGCAGGAAGTGCCACATGATCAACTCGTCGACAGCGGGGTTTTTCTTCAGACGCTGCGCGCACGCATGGCTATACGCTTTAAGCAAGGCCTCCAAGAGATGCCTGATGCCAGCCGCTTGCTCGCTGGTCTGCGGATTCCGTTTGCCGTGGCAACAAACGGTCCCCGGGAAAAGGCGGCTCTGACCTTGGGCTTGACGGGGCTGGATCGATATGTGGGCAAGCACTTGTATTGCGCGCCAGAAGTCGGCAGCTACAAGCCCGACCCCGGCCTGTTTCTGCATGCTGCACAGGCATTAGGCGTCGTGCCTGGACATTGCGCCGTTGTGGAAGACAGCCTGGCCGGGCTTCAAGCGGGGCTGTCAGCGGGCATGAGGGTGCTGTGTCTACACCCGCCTGTGCACTTGTCGGATGCCGACAGACCACGGGTGCACTTCATTTCAGGACTCACCGAGGTCGAGCGGCTGCTCTGAACACTGCTTTAGACGCGTTCCAGAATCAGCGCAATGCCTTGCCCCACGCCGATACACATGGTGCACAGCGCGTAGCGTCCACCGTTGGTGTGCAATCGGTTGATGGCGGTGGTGGCCAAACGCGCTCCCGAGGCACCCAGCGGGTGACCCAAAGCGATCGCGCCGCCCCAAGCGTTGACACGGATATCGTCGTCCTTGAGGCCGAGCATGCGCAGCACCGCCAAGCCTTGAGCGGCAAAGGCTTCGTTGAGTTCGATGACGTCCATTTGCTCCAGCGTCAGACCAGTTTGCGCCAGCACTTTTTGCGTGGCCGGTGCCGGGCCAATACCCATGATACGAGGGGCCACGCCAGCGGTGGCCATACCAACCACACGGGCACGCGGCGTCAAGCCGTATTTGGCTGCGCTGGCTTCGTCGGCCAGCAGCAAGGCGCAAGCACCATCGTTCACGCCAGAGGCGTTACCCGCCGTCACGCTACCGTCCGGGCGCACCACGCCTTTGAGTTTGCCCAGCGCTTCCAAGGTGGTGGCACGCGGATGCTCATCCGTGTCCACCACGAGGGCATCGCCTTTTTTCTGCGGGATGGTCACAGGGCTGATTTCGCGGGCCAAATGACCATCGCGAATGGCGGCTGCGGCACGCAACTGGCTGTTGTAGGCCATCAGGTCTTGCGCTTCACGCTCGATCTTGAAATCCACCGCCACGTTCTCGGCGGTTTCGGGCATGGAGTCCACACCGTACTGCGCCTTCATGAGTTTGTTGACAAAACGCCAGCCAATCGTGGTGTCGTACACCGCGTTGCTGCGCGAGAAGGCGCTCTCGGCCTTGGGCATCACAAAGGGCGCGCGGCTCATGCTCTCCACACCGCCGGCGATCATCAATCCCGCTTCGCCTGCCTTGATGGCGCGAGCTGCCGAACCCACAGCGTCCAACCCTGAGCCGCACAAACGGTTGAGGGTGCCGCCAGGCACTTCTTGTGGCAACCCCGCCAGCAGTGCGCTCATGCGCGCCACGTTGCGGTTGTCTTCGCCGGCCTGGTTGGCGCAGCCGTAGAGCACATCAGTGACCGCCGCCCAATCGACTTGCGGGTTGCGGGCCATCAAAGCCGCAATGGGCACAGCCCCCAGATCGTCGGTTCGGACACCAGACAGTGCGCCGCCGTAACGACCAAAGGGAGTCCGGATGGCATCGCAAATCAAGGCTTGGTTCATGTTTGTCTCACTTTAAATGGGGGGCACAGGCCAAAACATGCATTATGTTGCATATTTTGTCATTGTATCTATTAACCGACCAATCGGTCGGGAATTATGATCTCAACACCATGCTGATTCAACCTTCACAAGCCGATGTTCGCCGTTTTTTTTGCGGTGTCTATGCCAAAGCCCGTACAGCCGAACCATTGGAGCCCATGGAAATGCTGGTGAGCCAATGGATCGACGAGCACCCTGAATTTCATGCAGAGCTTTCGGATGTGGATGCCGCATTGGCCCGCATGCATGAGGTCGATGCCACACGCGACAACCCTTTTTTGCACCTGTCCATGCACCTGTCCATCAGCGAGCAGTGCAGCATTGACCAGCCACGCGGCATCCGTCAGGCCGTAGAGCTGCTCAGCCACAGACTCAACTCACTGCATGAGGCCCACCACCGCACCATGGAATGCCTGGGTCGCATGGTCTTCGAGAGCCAGCGTTCGGGGCGCATGCCCGATGGCGGCGTCTACATTGACTGCGTCCAACGACACGCGACAAAAGACTAAAAACAAAAGGCCCGCAGATGCGGGCCTTTGAGATCGAGTCAGGCTGACTGCAATCAGCGGAACTTGGACTGCGCAAGCGACTTGAGCTCACCTTGCTGGCTGGACACATAGTCGGCCAGCGCTTTGAGTTCGGCATTTGAGAACTGTTTGGCAATGCCGCCCATGATGCCGTTAGAACGGCCCCAGGTCGACTGGTTTTCAACCTTGTAGCTCTTGAGCGCCACAAACAGGTAATCTTTGTATTGACCCGCAATCTTGGGGTAGCTGGGGTCCAAGGGCTGGCTGAAGTTGGCGCCGTGACATGCCACACAACCGCCCTTTTGGAGCAATGCATTGACTTTATCCGTGGGCGCAGTGGGCGCTGCCGTGACAGCCTCAGTTTTGCCATGCTGCTCATAGTAAGCTGCCACATCGGCAATGTCCTGCTCAGTCAGGCTGTCAGCAATGCCACGCATGGTGGGATGCTTGCGTTCGCCTTTTTTGTAGGCAGTCAAGGCAGCCACAATGTACTTGGCGTTTTGGCCCGAAATTTTGGGCACACGGTACACCTCGGGGAAACTGGCTTGGTAGCCGGGAATGCCGTGGCAACCGATGCACATGGCAATCTTGGTTTCCGCGGCCTTGGCATCGCCTTTGACTTCCTGGGCTTGTGCAGAAACAGCCATCACGGAGGCGACAGCCAGGGAGAACATCGAGGTCAGCAGCTTGTTCATTGCTTGGACAATCCTGATTGATTGATAAAAATCAACCTGCGATTATATAGACCCGGGCCTCATAATCCTGACAGGTTGCTCCCTCTTGTATTGAAAAGTCCACACCATGAAGTTTGAAGGCTCACAAAACTACGTTGCCACCCAAGACCTGATGCTGGCCGTCAACGCCGCCATCACCCTCAAGCGGCCGCTGCTCGTCAAAGGCGAGCCCGGCACCGGCAAAACCATGCTGGCCGAAGAAGTGGCGCAGGCGCTGAACTTGCCGCTGCTGCAGTGGCACATCAAGTCCACCACCAAGGCCCAGCAGGGCCTTTACGAATACGATGCCGTGAGCCGGCTGCGCGACAGCCAGCTGGGCGATGAGCGCGTCAAGGACATTGAGAACTACATCGTCAAGGGGGTGCTCTGGCAGGCCTTCACGTCCGACACACCAGTGGCCATCCTGATCGACGAGATCGACAAAGCCGACATCGAATTCCCCAACGACCTGCTGCGCGAACTCGACCGCATGGAGTTCTACTGCTACGAGACGCGCCAGCTGATCAAGGCCAAGACCCGCCCACTGGTGTTCATCACCTCCAACAACGAAAAAGAGCTGCCCGACGCCTTCCTGCGCCGCTGCTTCTTTCATTACATCAAGTTCCCCGAGGCCGAGACCATGCGGCAGATCGTGGATGTGCACTTCCCTAGCCTCAAACAGGACCTGCTTGCCGTCGCGCTCAAGACGTTCTTTGACGTGCGCAACCTGCCTGGACTGAAAAAGAAGCCCTCCACCAGCGAATTGCTGGACTGGCTGAAGCTTTTGGTGGCCGAGGACATTCCGCTCGAAGCCCTGCAAAGCGCCGACCAGAAAGTGTCGGTGCCGCCGCTGGTGGGTGCCCTGCTCAAGAACGAGCAGGACGTGACACTGTTTGAAAAACTGGTCTTCATGAACCAGCGCAACCGATGAAGCCCGTCGAGCCCATTGTTTTACGTGACCGTGGCGTCCGTCTCGAGCCCCTCGGGCTGGAACACGAACATGGCCTGCGCCAAGCCGCTGCCGATGGTCAACTGTGGACGCTGCGCATCACCTCGGTACCCGAGCCTGAGAACACGCGTGCCTACATCGAATCGGCATTGCAAATGCGAAAGGAAGGCCACCGTTTTCCGTTTGCTGTGGTTGACGAAGCCTCAGGTCGCGTGCTTGGCTGCACCAGTTACCACGACATCGTGCCGGTGATCTCACGTGTCGAAATCGGCTGGACCTGGTACGCCCAAAGCGTGCAGCGCACCCATGTGAACACCAGCTGCAAACTCATGCTGCTGACCCATGCGTTTGAGACGCTGGGCTGCCGCGTGGTGGGCTGGCGCACAGACAACTTCAACTTTGCGTCCCAACGTGCCATCGAACGACTGGGTGCGAAAAAAGATGGCGTGCTGCGTGGCCATGCCCTGCGTCGGGACGGCACCATTCGTGACACGGTCATGTACAGCATGACGTCCGGAGAATGGCCTGAAGCCAAAGCACAACTGTTGTATTTGCTGAACAAGCACGCATGCGTTTGAACTCGCCATGCTGATTGACTTCTTCTACACCCTGCGCGCCGCCAAAGTGCCGGTCTCGGTGCGCGAGTACCTGACGCTGCTCGAAGCCTTGCAGGCCAACGTGGTGGGTCCGACCTCGGACGCCTGCAGCATGGACGACTTCTACCACCTCAGCCGCACCGTGCTGGTCAAGGACGAGAAGCACTTTGACAAGTTCGATAAGGCTTTCGGCGCTTACTTCAAGGGCGTGGAAATGCTGACCGACTTCACCAAGGAAGTACCACTGGACTGGCTGGAGCAGATCCTGAAAAAGGAACTCACGCCCGAGCAAAAAGCCGCCATCGAGAAGATGGGCTGGGACGAGCTGATGGAGACGCTCAAGAAGCGCCTGGAAGAACAGAAAGAGCGCCACGAAGGTGGCAGCAAGTGGATCGGCACCGGCGGCACCTCCCCCTTTGGCAATGGCGGCTACAACCCGCAAGGCATTCGCATTGGCGGCAAAGGCGGCAATCGCAGTGCGGTCAAGGTGTGGGATCAACGCAGCTACCGTGACTACGACGACACCCAAGAACTCGGCACCCGCAACATCAAAGTCGCGCTGCGCCGCTTGCGCCGTTTCGCACGTGAAGGATCGGCCGAAGAACTCGACTTGGATGGCACCATCCACAAGACTGCCGCCAACGCTGGCTTCTTAGACATCCTCATGCGCCCTGAGCGTCACAACAACGTGAAAGTGCTGTTGCTCATGGATGTGGGCGGCACCATGGACGACCACATCACACGCGTGGAGGAAATGTTCTCAGCAGCCAAAGCCGAGTTCAAGCACTTGGAGTTTTATTACTTCCACAACT
>JALRIL010000005.1 GCA_023255445.1 Limnohabitans sp.
GAGCAGTTTCAGTGAGTGGGCATAGTCGGCCCCTGGACGGGCTTCCTTGTACAGGCGTGGCACGGTCTCCAGGTTGTGGTTCATCACGTCCGGCAGGCCGGTCGCCATGATGTCCAGCGCCTTGTCGAGGCGGCCGCGGAAGTCGGGTACCAGCACTTCAATTTGCGTCTTTGGCGAAAGTTCGCGGGTGCGGCTGATGCACTGCACGTAATGCTCGGCACCGCCATCGCGCAAGTCGTCACGGTCCACGCTGGTGATGACCACGTAGTTGAGCTTGAGTTTGGCAATGGTTTGCGCCAGGTTCTCGGGTTCTTGCGTGTCCAGCGGATCGGGGCGGCCATGGCCCACATCGCAAAAGGGGCAGCGGCGGGTGCACTTGTCACCCATGATCATGAAGGTGGCCGTGCCTTTACCGAAACATTCGCCAATGTTGGGGCAGCTGGCTTCTTCGCACACCGTCACCAGTTTGTTGCTGCGCAGGATGTCCTTGATCTCGTAAAAACGCGTGGTGGGCGAGCCCGCCTTGACGCGGATCCATTCGGGCTTCTTGAGCACCTCGGCCTGTTCGACCTTGACGGGGATGCGCGAGAGTTTGGCTGCAGCCTTCTGTTTGGCCAGCGGGTCGTAATTCTCGAGGGTTTGCGCTTCGCGCACGACATTGCGTTCAGGGGTGGTGTTGCTCATGGTGTGCCTTGTGGGTTCGTGCCTGGCTCACAGTCGGGTGGCGAGCTGTGTGACCAGCACCTGGGCTGCTTCGTCCCAGGTGGTTTGAACGCCAATTGTAGAAAGATCCACGGTTTGAAGCCCGGCGTAGCCGCAGGGGTTGATGCGCGAGAAGGGTTGCAGGTCCATGGCCACGTTCAGGGCGACGCCGTGGTAAGTACAGTGACGGCTGACCTTGATGCCCAGAGCGCTGATCTTGCCCAGTCCGCGAAACGGGTCGGTTGCGTGCTGGGGGCCCGTCAAGGCGGCATGGCTGAATGGATCATCCAGGCGCACGTAAATACCCGGTGCCCCCGCCACGCGGTGGCCGGTGACGCCAAAGTGAGATAACGTGCGGATGACCGACTCCTCCAGCTTGTACACGTACTCCTTGACGAAGTACCCGCGTCTGCGCAGGTCCAGCAGGGGGTAGGCCATGACCTGGCCGGGCCCGTGGAAGGTGATTTGGCCACCGCGGTTGGTGTGCACCACAGGGATATCGCCAGGCATGAGCAGATGCGAGGCCAGTCCAGCCAGACCTTGTGTGAAGACGGGGGGGTGCTCACATATCCATAACTCGTCTGCCGTGTCGTCGGTGCGTTCGGCAGTGAAGGCCTGCATGGCCTCGTAGGTGGGCAGGTAAGGGACCTTGCCCAGCATGCGGACTTGCATTACAGAACGACCTTGACCATGGGGTGCGAGCTCAGGCGCAAATAAATGCTGTCGAGTTGTTCGCGGCTGGTGGCGTTGATGTGCAGGGTCACGCCCAAGTAATTGCCACCTTTGCTGGGGCGCAGCTCCATGGTGGCGGCATCGAAGGCGGGGTCGAACTCCAGCGCGAGCTCGGCCAGGGTCTGCGCAAAACCCTCGGCCATGGCGCCCATGACCTTGATGGGGAAGACGCAGGGGTACTCGATCAGTGAGTCGGCAGGTGAAATGTGAGTGTTCATGGTGTTCAGCGCCAGATGACAACGGCGGCTACAGCCAGCCAGCCCAGACAGAAATTGGTGACCACAAAGGGGTGAATGCGTGCCAGGGCCTTACCGGCCTCGGCCCAATCGGCTTGGGCCAATGCGCGACGCAATTGACGGTAGGGGGCAAACCAGATGTGCGCAAAAATCAGGCACATCAGCACGCCCAGCCCGCTCATGGCGTGCCAGCCTTTGGGCGCCAGTCGCATGTCTGCGCTGAGCAGCATCCAGAAGCCCGACGCCAGCAGCAAGGCAATACACAGCCACACCACGGCGAAAAAACGCGACAGGACGCGACCCATCAATGTCACACGTACTTCCGGCGCCAGCCCTCCCAGGCTGGGGCGAAGAGCCCAAAGGACGAAGGCCATGCCGCCCATCCAGACGATGGCGCTGGCCAGATGTAGCCATTTAATGGTTTCGTACACGATAGCTCCAGAGGTACTGACAGGGGGTCTATTGTCGCAGTCTGTGGCCGGGAGGGCTTTGGGAGGGGTCGGAAAAAAAGCCTCACCGTTTCGGGTTTCTACGTATAATCAGAGGCTTTGCAACAATTGTTTACGCGTAACCTGGGTGTAATGGTGATGGAGACAATCCCTGAGGAATCTCGTCATCGGCCAACCCATCGGGTACACGCCGATCCCGCAGCAATGTGGGACGACGATGATGCAGATAAGGATCTTGAGCCGCAATTCAAGCCCCTGACACCCGAGCAAGCCGCAGTCTGGCGGGCCGGTCAACCGCAGGTTGATGTGTGGAAAGTGGTGGCTTGGCAAGCGGGCGCTGGTGTGATGCTGGCAGCTGCGGTCGCTGTATTCAGTGGCCAAGTACGGCTGGTGTCCTCCGTGGCCTGGGGTGCATTTGCGGTGGTGCTGCCGTCGGCGGTGTTTGCCCGGGCTTGGGTTCGGCAAACGCGTCTGGCGCAAGCGGGCGCTGCTTTGGTAGGCCTGTTTGCCTGGGAGCTGGTCAAGATCCTGTTGACGGTCATGCTCTTGGTGGCGCCGCCGTTGCTGATTTCTCAGCTGAGCTGGTTGGCCTTGCTGGCCGGCTTTGTGGTGACAATGAAAGTGTCCTGGGTGGTCATGGCTTTGGGCTGGTGGCGCCGCAGAACACGCGAACGAATTTGAAACTGGATTGGTGATTTATGTCTGCTGAAACCGCTGGCGCACATGGCCCGACCGCTGGAGAATACATCCAGCACCACCTGCACCATTTGCAGAAAGACTTCTCGTTCAACAATGTGTCTCAGCACAGCATTGTGGACTTCAGCCTGTTCAACTTTGACTCGGTGTTTTTCTCTCTCGTGCTGGGTTCGTTGGGCTGTTTGATCCTTTGGATGGCTGCCCGCAAGGCGACCTCCGGCGTGCCGGGCCGTTTTCAGGCTGCCGTCGAAATCCTCTCCGAAATGGTGGAGAACCAGGCCAAGGGTGTGATCCACAATGCCAAGAGCCGCAAATTGATCTCTCCTCTGGCGCTGACCGTGTTCGTCTGGATTTTCCTGATGAACGCGATGGACATGCTGCCTGTGGATCTGATTCCCCAGATCTGGCACTCCGCCGGTCCGTCTTTGGGTTTCAAGGATTACATGCGCGTCGTGCCAACGGCCGACCTGTCCACCACGCTGGGTCTGTCAACCTCCGTGCTGCTGGTGTGCTTGTTCTACAACATCAAGATCAAAGGCCTGGGTGGCTGGGCTCACGAGTTGATTGCGGCCCCCTTTGGCGACCACTGGGCCTTGTATCCGGTCAACTTCCTGATGCAGATGATCGAATACCTTGCCAAAACGGTTTCGCACGGCATGCGACTGTTTGGCAACATGTTTGCAGGTGAACTGGTGTTCATGCTGATCGCCCTGATGGGTGGTGGCTGGGCCCTGTCCGCCACCGGCATCGGCCTGGCCATTGGTCACGTCGTTGCAGGCACTGTGTGGACCCTGTTCCACATCCTGGTCATCACCCTGCAAGCCTTCATCTTTATGATGTTGACGCTGATCTACACAGGTCAGGCGCACGACGCACATTGATGACCCAAACCTGAAATCTTTCTTTCAACTTCACTTTTCCAATCAACTTTTAGGAGCATCTCATGGAAAACATTCTCGGCCTCGTTGCACTGGCTTGTGGTTTGATCGTTGGTCTGGGCGCTATCGGCGCTTCCATCGGTATTGCGCTGATGGGCGGCAAGTTCCTGGAATCTTCTGCTCGCCAGCCTGAGCTGATGAACGAACTGCAAACCAAGATGTTCATCTTGGCTGGTCTGATCGACGCTGCCTTCCTGATCGGTGTGGCCATCGCCCTGCTGTTCGCTTTCGCCAACCCCTTCGTTTTGGCTTAATTGACGGGACTCCCTTCACATCAAGGAAGGATTGAACCGTGAATATCAACGCAACGCTGTTCCTGCAGGCTATCGTTTTTGCGATCCTGGTGTGGTTCACGATGAAATTCGTGTGGCCCCCGATCACCAAAGCGCTGGACGAGCGGGCCCAGAAAATCGCTGACGGTCTCGCTGCTGCCGACAAGGCCAAGTCTGAACTCGCCACCGCCAACGCGCGTGTCGAGCAAGAGCTGGCCCAGTCCCGCAACGAGACGGCTTCGCGCCTGGCTGACGCCGAGCGCCGTGCCCAAGGCATCATTGATGAAGCCAAGGCTCGAGCCACCGAAGAAGGCAACAAGATCATCGCCGCTGCCAAGGCTGAAGCCGAGCAGCAAGCCGTTCAGGTGCGTGAAACCCTGCGTGAGCAGGTCGCTGTCCTGGCCGTCAAGGGTGCCGAGCAGATTCTCCGCAAGGAAGTCAACGCTGGTGTCCACGCTGATCTGCTGAGCCGCTTGAAAACCGAGCTGTAAACAGCCCCCGCCAGAGAAATAGACCATGGCAGAACTTGCTACCATCGCCCGACCCTATGCTGATGCGCTGTTCAAGGCGCAAGCATCCGATCTCGCAGGCACGTCCGCCTGGCTGGACGAACTCGCAGCCGTGGGCAGCAATGCTCAGCTGCTGCAGTTTGCAGACAATCCCAAGGTGACCGATGAGCAGGTGTTTGATCTGGTTTCGGCGGTGGTGCAAAAAGCAGTGGCACTGCCCGAAGCCGGGAAAAACTTCCTGCGCCTGGTGATCGAAAACCGACGCCTGAGCGTCTTGCCCGTGGTTGCCCAGCAGTTCCGGGCGCTCGTGAATGCCCAGTCGGGCACTGCAGATGCAGTGGTCTACAGTGCATTTGCCCTCGATGCCGCAGCCCTTAAAGAGCTTGAGCCAACGCTGGAAAAGCGTTTTGGCCGCAAACTCAACGTGAGCGTCCAACAGGACGACTCGCTGATTGGCGGCATCCGAGTGGTGGTGGGCGACGAGGTGCTCGACACCTCCGTCAAGGCACGACTGGAACAAATGAAAGCGGCGCTCACCGCTTGATGCGGCGCGAGACCGGACTAATTTAAGGAAAGAAGGAAAGAGTCATGCAACTCAATTCCGCAGAAATTTCTGAGCTGATCAAGAGCCGCATCGAAGGCCTGTCCGCCAATGCCGACATCCGCAATCAGGGCACCGTGGTGTCCGTGACTGACGGTATCGTTCGCGTTCACGGCCTGTCTGACGTGATGCAAGGCGAAATGTTGGAGTTCCCCGCCACCAAAGAAGGCGTGGTGACTTACGGTCTGGCCCTGAACCTTGAGCGCGACTCTGTCGGTGCTGTGGTCCTGGGTGAGTATGAACAAATTTCCGAAGGTGACACCGTCAAGTGTACGGGCCGCATTCTGGAAGTGCCGGTTGGTCCGGAACTGAAGGGCCGT
>JALRIL010000079.1 GCA_023255445.1 Limnohabitans sp.
GCCCGAGCCCTTGTCGAACTTGCCGCCCGCGTGCAATCTTGTGAAGACCAGTTCGATCACCGGGGCCTTTTCTTCAGGGTGCAGGCCAAACGGGATGCCGCGGCCATCGTCCTCGACACTGACCGAGCTGTCGGCATGCAAGGTCACCTTGATCTTTTTGCCGTAACCCGCCAGCGCCTCGTCAGCGGCGTTGTCCAGCACTTCCTGGATGATGTGCAGCGGGTTGTCGGTGCGGGTGTACATGCCCGGCCGCTGCTTGACAGGCTCCAGGCCCTTGAGGACGCGGATGGAACCTTCGGAGTATTCGCTTTGTGTTGCCATGGCGGCGATTGTAGTGGGAACAAGCAGCAATAACTGGATAAATACACAGTCCCAACTTCGAGTCCGGCTCGCGACGGCAAAGTGGTGCGGCTTTAGGTACAGTCTCGGGCATGCAACACAAACCTCTTTCCCTTGCCCAGGTGCTGGCCTGCGGAGCTGCCATCGTCACTTTGTCCATGGGCATCCGCCACGGCTTTGGCCTGTGGCTACAACCCATTACCCAGGCCCAGAACTGGGGCCGCGAAGACTTTGCACTGGCCATGGCCGTGCAAAACTTGTCCTGGGGCTTCTTCGGCATTTTTGCCGGCATGCTGGCCGACCGCTTTGGCGCCTTCCGGGTCATTGCAGCGGGTGCCGTCATCTATGCCCTGGGCTTGTGGGGCATGGCTCATGCGAGCCACGTGTTGCCCTTCATCCTGTCTACGGGCGTCCTGATCGGCCTGGCCCAATCGGGAACCACCTACGCCGTGGTTTACGGCGTGATTGGCCGTAACGTCCCGCCCGAGCGCCGCTCCTGGGCCATGGGCGTGGCCGCAGCAGCAGGCTCCTTTGGCCAGTTTTTGATGGTGCCCACCGAGGGCATGCTGATCAGCCAGTTTGGCTGGCAAGAAGCCCTCATGATCCTCGCCGCTGCAGCCCTGATCATGGCGCCCTTGGCTTTGGGCCTGCGCGAACCCGCTCTGGGCCTGGCAAACGCACACCGTGAGCAAACCATCATCCAAGCGCTACGTGAAGCGTTTGGCTACCGCAGCTTCCAACTGCTCATGGCGGGTTATTTTGTGTGCGGCTTCCAGGTGGTGTTCATTGGCGTGCACATGCCCAGCTACCTCAAGGATCATGGGCTGGCCCCGCAAGTGGCCAGCTTTGCCCTGGCCTTGATTGGTTTGTTCAATGTCTTTGGCACTTATGCAGCCGGTGCACTGGGTCAAAAACTGGCCAAGAAAAAGATTTTGGCCTTCATTTATTTTTCGCGCTCTGTGTGTATCGTGCTGTTCCTGTTGGCCCCCCTGACGCCCACCAGCGTCTACCTGTTCTCTGCTGTCATGGGTCTGCTATGGCTGTCCACCGTGCCCCCCACCACGGCCTCTGTGGCGCAGATTTTTGGCGTTGCCCATCTGTCCATGCTGGGCGGCTTTGTATTCTTCAGCCACCAGATCGGCTCCTTCATGGGCGTGTGGCTCGGCGGTTATCTCTATGACAAGACCGGCAGCTACGACATCGTCTGGTACCTGGCGATTGCCCTGGGCGTATTTGCTGCGCTGGTCAATCTGCCCGTCAACGAATCGGCGATTCGCCGCACTCAGCTGCAGGCGGCCTGAACGATGCGTGATGTTTCCTGGCGCAAAGCACTGGTAGGGGCTGGCATCGTGCTGAGCCTGCTGCTGGTGTCCCTGCTCTACCTGCGCCCGGACTTTGTGATTTCCATGGCCGACCAGCTCTGGGCCTGTTTTTAAAGGTGCACATGCATCACACCTCCACACCATCGCCCTGGATTGAACGCTGGTCACACCTGATCCCCCCCTGCAGCGAAGTGCTGGATCTAGCCTGTGGTCATGGCAGGCACATGCACTTTCTGCAGCAGCAAGGCCACCGGGTCTTGGGCGTAGACCGCGATGTGCAGGCCCTGCACACCGCCAGCACTTACGGCCAGGTGCTGCAGGCCGATGTGGAAAACGCAGCCTGGCCCTTGCCCTTGACCCAGCGGTTTGACGCCGTGGTCGTGACCAACTACCTCTGGCGCCCCTTATGGCCCTCGCTGATCCGCTGCCTCAAACCAGGCGGCGTATTGCTGTACGAAACATTTTCAGAGGGTAATGAAACCGTGGGCCGCCCAGCCCGACCAGAGTTCCTGCTGCGACGTGGAGAGCTCTTGCAACTGTGCGCAGACTTGCATGTGGTGGCGTTTGAACAAGGCTTTGCCACC
This sequence comes from Limnohabitans sp., assembly GCA_023255445.1. GTDB lineage: Bacteria > Pseudomonadota > Gammaproteobacteria > Burkholderiales > Burkholderiaceae_C > Limnohabitans_A. The sequence goes on from JALRIL010000079.1 coordinate 2,246, forward strand.
ACACCCGAGCGATACATTCAGCGCATCGCAGCCATCGCCACCCAGGAAAATGCGCCGTGGCCATTGGCCACTCGTTAGAATGACAGATTCAGACCCAACGAGCCCTGAGCAGAGCCCGAGACATGACCCAAGCCACCCTTTCCCTCAAAGGCAGCATTCCTGCCCTCATCACCCCCATGCAGGACAACGGCAGCGTCGACTACGCCGCCCTGCGCAAGCTCATCGACTGGCATGTAGCCGAAGGCACTGATGCATTGGTGATCGTGGGCACCTCGGGCGAATCGCCTACTGTCAATGTCGAAGAACACCGTGAGATCCTGCGCGTGTCGGTTGAGCAGGCGGCCAAGCGCATTCCCATCATTGCCGGCTGTGGCGCTAACTCCACCGCCGAAGCCATTGCCCTGGCCAAGTTCGCTGAATCGATTGGCGCCGATGCCCAGTTGCAAGTCGTTCCGTACTACAACAAGCCCACACAAGAAGGCCTCTTCCAGCACTTCAAGACCATTGCCGAAGCCACGCCCAAGCTGCCGGTCATTTTGTACAACGTGCCAGGCCGCACCGTGGCTGACCTGCAGCACGACACTGTGGTGCGCTTGGCCAAAGTACCGGGCATCATTGGCATTAAGGAAGCCACCGGCAACCTTGAGCGCGCACAATGGCTGATCCGCGACCTGCCCAAGAGCTTTGCCATCTTTTCGGGCGATGACCCTACTGCCGTGGCCCTCATTTTGATGGGCGGCGCCGGCAACATCAGCGTGACTGCCAACGTAGCCCCACGCAAAATGCACCAACTGTGCGAAGCCGCTGCACGCGGCGACATCGACACAGCCATGAAACTTCAGTTTGAACTGATGCCTGTGCACAAAGCCCTGTTTGTCGAAGCCAACCCCATCCCCGTCAAGTGGGCTGCAGCCCGCATGGGCCTGTGCGGCAACGGGATTCGACTGCCCCTGACCGAGCTGTCCGAAGGACAGCGCCCCGTGGTGGAAGCCGCTCTTAAGGCGGCCGGTCTGCTCTGAATTTGAGGAACCCTCACGCATGAACGCATCGTCTACCCCTCGCCTGCTTTTGGCCCTGACCCTGACGGGCGCCTTGGGTGCCTGCTCCGTACTGGAAGAAGGCAAGGTTGATTACAAAAGCGCCAAACCCGCCAGCACCCTGGAGGTACCCCCGGACCTGACGCAGCTCAACAAAGACTCGCGTTATGTTCTGCAAAGCACATCGGCCACCGCCTCGGGCTTCATGAGCGCCGCCGCGCAAGTCAAGGATGCTGGTACCGCCACCAACACGATGGGCGACGTCAGCATGCAGCGCAACGGCCAGCAGCGTTACCTGGTGGTGCAGCGTCCGGCCGACAAGCTGTGGGAGCCGCTGCGCAAGTTTTGGGCCGACAGTGGTTTTGTGCTGACCACCGACTCTGCCGAGCTCGGCATTCTGGAAACCGACTGGGCCGAAAACCGCGCCAAGCTGCCCCAGGACTTCATCCGAAAGACCTTGGGCAAGGTGCTTGACTCGCTCTACTCCACTGGAGAGCGCGACCGTTTCCGCACCCGCGTGGAACGCACCAGCACCGGCGTGGAAATTTACGTGAGCCACCGCCGCATGGTCGAGGAATATGCTGACCAGCAAAAAGAACGCACCATCTGGATGCCTGGGGCCACGGACCCCGAACTTGAGATCGAGTTCCTGCGACGCATGATGGTCCAGCTCGGTGCCTCGCCTGAGCAGGCCAAAGCTGCGGCTGGCTCCAGCGCTGGCACCTCTGCACCTGCTGCTGCCCAGGTGAGCATGCAGCAGGGCCAACCGGTGATTGCTTTGAGTGATGACCTGGAACGCACCTGGCGACGCGTGGGCGTGGCCTTGGACCGTACTGGTTTCACCGTTGAGGACCGCGATCGCCAAAAAGGCATTTATTTCGTGCGCTACGTCTCGGGCACAGGTCAGGAACAACCCGGTTTCTTTGCCCGACTGTTCGGCGCCAAGAAGACTGAGGGCCCTGTGCTCAACAAATACCGTATTGCCGTTTCCTCCCAAGGCGCAGGCAGCCTCGTTCAGGTCCTGAACGAGCAAGGCCAGGCCGAGTCTGCGGACAATGCCGGCAAGATCCTCAAGATACTGGCGCCAGAAATCCGCTGATCACCACCAGCC
>JALRIL010000099.1 GCA_023255445.1 Limnohabitans sp.
CGCTCAGATGGGGTTGGCAATCAGACGCGCGGCCACTCGGCGCTGGCGCGTCTGGCGCAATTCTGATTGCAAAGAAGCGGGGGCCGCTTCCTCTTGGATTTCTTCAACAGCAGCGGGTTGCCAAGGGGCGGCGGCATTGCCATGAACTTCCTGAACGCGGGCATCCCCGTCAAGCTGCTGGAGATGAAGCCCGAAGCGCTGGAGCGTGGCGTGGCCACCATGCGCAAGAACTACGAAGCGCAAGTCAAGAAAGGCAAGCTCAAGCAAGACAAGTATGAGCAGCGCATGTCTCTGCTCAGCACCACGCTCAGCTACGACGACATTGCCCAGGCCGATCTGGTCATTGAGGCGGTGTTTGAAGACATGGGCGTCAAGGAAGCCGTGTTCAAGCTGCTGGACAAGACAATGAAGCCGGGTTCGATTCTGGCGTCCAACACCTCCACGCTGGACCTCAACAAGATTGCTGCGTTCACCAGCCGACCACAGGATGTGGTCGGCATGCACTTTTTCAGCCCGGCCAACGTCATGAAGCTGCTGGAAGTGGTGCGCGGCACCCAAACGGGCAAGGACGTGCTGGCCACCGTGATGGCGCTGGGCAAGAAGATCAAGAAGACCGCTGTGGTTTCGGGCGTGTGCGATGGCTTCATTGGCAACCGCATGATCGAGCAATACGGCCGCCAGGCCGGCTTCCTGCTTGACGAGGGCTGCACGCCCGAGCAGGTGGACCGTGCCATCGAAAAATTCGGTTTTGCCATGGGCCCCTTCCGCATGAGCGACCTGGCCGGCAACGACATTGGCTGGGCCATTCGCAAGCGCCGCGCCGTTGAGCAACCCGACATGAAGTACAGCAAGACCGCCGACTTGCTGTGCGAAATGGGTCGTTTTGGCCAGAAAACTGGCGCGGGCTGGTACGACTACCAGGCCGGCAAACGCGACGCCATCCCCAACGCCCAGGTGCTGGAGATGATCGAGGCCAACCGCAAACGCCTGGGCATCACACCCCGGCGCATTTCCAACGAGGAAATCGTGCAGCGCCTGGTGTTCTCGCTCATCAACGAGGCTTGCCACATTCTGGAAGAAGGCATTGCCAACAAGCCCAGCGACATCGACATGGTCTACATCATGGGCTACGGCTTCCCGTACTGGCGCGGCGGCCCCATGAACTACGCCAACGAGCTGGGCTTGTTCAATGTGGCCGAGGCCATGAAACGCTTTGCGCTCAACCCGCACGACGATGCGGCGTTCTGGCAACCCGCGCCGCTGCTGCAGCGCTTGGTGGCCGATGGCAAAACATTCCAATAAAGGTTTCTGATCATGACGAACGCTGTCATTGTTTCTACCGCACGCACCCCGCTGGCCAAAAGCTGGAAGGGTTCCTTCAACATGACGCATGGCGCCACACTGGGCGGCCATGCGGTCCAACACGCTGTGGCCCGTGCCGGCATAGACGCCGCAGAGGTCGAAGACGTCATCATGGGCTGCGCCAACCCCGAGGGGGCCACGGGCCTGAACATTGCCCGCCAGATTGCGCTCAAGGCCGGCTTGCCGATTTCGGTGTCGGGTTTGACCGTCAACCGCTTTTGCTCCTCAGGCCTGCAAACCATTGCCTTGGCGGCGCAACGCATCATCTCGGGCGAAGGCCAGGTTTACGTGGCCGGTGGCGTGGAAAGCATCTCTTGCGTGCAGCAGGAAATGAACCAGCACATGCTCATGGACCCAGCGCTCAACAAGCAAAAGCCCGAGATCTACTGGAACATGCTGCAAACCGCAGAACAAGTGGCCAAGCGCTACGGCATTGGCCGCGAAGCCATGGACGAATACGGCGCGGCCAGCCAGCAAAAAGCCTGCGCTGCAGCGGCGGCCGGTTTGTTTGATGCCGAAATCGCGCCCATCACCGTGGTCTCGGGGGTGTACGACAAAGTGCAGGGCCTGATCACCAAGCAAGTGACTGTCAGCCGCGACGAGGGGCTGCGCGAAGGCACCACGGTCGAAGCCATCAGCGGCTTGCGCTCGGCCATGCCCGGTGGTTTGGTGTCGGCGGGCAACGCGAGCCAGTTTTCTGACGGCGCGGGCGCTTGCGTGGTCATGGACGAAGTCTTGGCCGAAAAACGAGGCCTGCAGCCGCTGGGTCGTTTTCTGGGCTTTGCGGTGGCTGGTTGTGAGCCCGACGAAATGGGCATTGGCCCGGTTTACGCCGTGCCTAAAGCTTTGGCGCGACTCGGCCTGAAGGTCAGCGATATTGACCTGTGGGAGCTCAACGAAGCTTTTGCCGTGCAGGTCATTTACTGCCGCGACAAGCTGGGGATTCCCGCCGAGCGCCTGAACGTCAATGGCGGGGCGATTGCGGTCGGGCACCCCTATGGTGTCAGCGGCCAGCGCTTGACGGGACACGCCCTGATCGAAGGCAAGCGCCGTGGTGCCAAGCGCGTGGCGGTGACCATGTGCATTGGCGGCGGCATGGGCGCTTGCGGTATCTTCGAAGTTTTGTAAGCAGGAGAGTGCGCGTGCTTAGACACATTGTGATGTGGTCATTTCATGACCAGGCTGAAGGTGCGGACAAAGCTGCCAATATTGAAAAGGCAAAGCAGGCCTTGATGTCGTTCAAGGCCTTGGTGCCTGGCATCCGCGGTTTTGAGGTGGGCACCGCCCAGCCTGGCTTGGACTGCACCGCGGACCTGGTTTTGAACATGTTGCTCGACGATGCCCAGACCCTGAGCGTCTACCAACAGCACCCCGAACACGCCGCCATCAAGCCTTTCATGAAGGCGGTAGTGCGTCAACGCCAATGCATGGATTTTGAGGTCTGATGATGTGGCAAACTCTGGCGCTTGTCAGAGAGAAGTTCCACAAAAATGCACAAAATCCTGGCCCAGCTGGCCACCGAAATTCAGATCCGACCGGACCAGGTCAAAGCCGCTGTTGAACTGCTGGATGGCGGTGCCACCGTCCCGTTCATCGCCCGTTACCGCAAGGAGGTGACCGGCGGGCTGGACGACATCCAGCTGCGCGAACTGGAGTACCGCCTGGGCTACCTGCGCGAGCTCGAAGACCGCCGCGACGCCGTCATCAAGAGCATCACCGAGCAGGGCAAGATGACGCCCGAACTGCTGGCCGCCATTGCTGCTGCGCCGACCAAGCAGGAGCTGGAAGACCTCTATTTACCCTACAAGCCCAAGCGCCGCACCAAAGGCATGATCGCCCGCGAGGCCGGGCTGGAGCCGCTGGCCGACAAACTGTTTGCCGACCCGACGCTGAACCCGGCTGCTGAGGCCCAAGCGTTTGTGCTGCCCGCCGGCAACATTGAAGGCGCGGACTTTTCGACAGTGCCTGCCGTGCTCGACGGTGTGCGTGACCTGCTCAGCGAGCGTTGGGCCGAAGACGCCAGCCTGGTGCAAGCCCTGCGCGAATGGTTGTGGAACGAAGGCCTTTTGCGTTCCAAACTGGCCGATGGTAAGGACGAGAACCACCCCGACGTCGCCAAGTTCCGCGACTACTTTGACTACGACGAGCCGATTGGCCGCGTGCCCAGCCACCGGGCGCTCGCCGTCTTCCGGGGCAGGGCGCTCGAAATCCTGGACGCCAAGCTGGTGTTACCGGTCGAGCCCGAACCCGGCAAACCCAGCGTGGCCGAAGGCCGCATTGCGTTGCACCTGGGCTGGAGCCACAGCGGCCGCCCCGCCGACGACCTGATCCGCAAATGCGTGGCCTGGACCTGGCGCGTGAAGCTCAGCCTGTCCACCGAGCGCGACCTGTTTGCCCGGCTGCGTGAAGAGGCTGAAAAAGTCGCCATCAAGGTGTTTGGCGACAACCTGCGCGACCTGCTGCTGGCTGCACCCGCCGGCCCCAAGGCCGTGATGGGCCTGGACCCCGGCATCCGCACTGGCGTGAAAGTGGCTGTGGTGGACAAGACCGGCAAACTCGTGGACACCGCCACCGTCTTCCCGCACGAGCCACGCCGCGACTGGGACGGCTCGCTCTTCACCCTGGCCAAGCTCTGTGAAAAGCACGGCGTGGATTTGATCGCCATTGGCAACGGCACCGCCAGCCGCGAGACCGACAAGCTGGCCGCAGACCTGATCAAGCAGCTGGCCAAGCTGCACCCAGATCACACCATCACCAAGGTGGTGGTGAGCGAGGCGGGCGCTTCGGTGTATTCCGCCAGCGAATTCGCCAGCCAGGAAATGCCCGATGTGGACGTCAGCCTGCGCGGTGCGGCCAGCATTGCCCGCCGCCTGCAAGACCCGCTGGCCGAGCTGGTCAAAATCGATCCCAAGAGCATTGGCGTGGGCCAGTACCAGCACGATGTGAACCAAAGCGAACTGGCCCGCCAGCTTGACGCCGTGGTGGAGGACTGCGTGAACTCGGTCGGCGTGGACCTGAACACCGCCAGCGTGCCTTTGCTGTCAAGGGTGTCGGGCCTGAGTGGCTCGGTGGCCAAGGCGGTGGTGCGCTGGCGCGAGGGCAACGGAGCCTTCAAAAACCGCCAGGACTTGCTCAAAGTCACGGGCCTGGGCGCCAAGACGTTTGAGCAAAGCGCGGGTTTCTTGCGCATCCGTGGCGGTGACAACCCGCTGGACATGACCGGCGTGCACCCCGAAACCTACCCGGTGGTCGAGCAAATCCTCGTCAAGACGGCCAAGCCGATCCAGGAGGTGATGGGCCGCGCCGAAGTGCTCAAGGCCCTGAAACCCGAGCAATTTGCCAACGAGAAGTTTGGTGCCATCACCATCAAGGACATCCTGGGCGAACTTGAAAAACCTGGCCGCGATCCGCGCCCGGACTTTCAGGTGGCGCGCTTCAACGACGGCGTGGAAGACATCAAGGACCTGAAAGAAGGCATGGTGCTTGAGGGCACCGTCTCCAACGTGGCCCAGTTCGGCGCCTTTGTGGACCTGGGCGTGCACCAGGATGGCCTGGTGCACGTGAGCCAGCTGGCTAACAAGTTTGTGAGCGACGCCCGCGAAGTGGTCAAGACCGGCGACATCGTCAAGGTCAAGGTGCTAGAGGTCGATGTAGCCCGCAAGCGCATCAGCCTGAGCATGCGCACCGACGCCGCACCCGCACGGCGCGACGGCCCACGCGAGAACAAGTTTGAAGGGGCAGGGCGCGACCAGCGTCAGCGTGGCGGCGGGGGCTACACCTCCGCGCCTGCAGGTGGGTCGGCCATGGCCAGCGCCTTTGCCAAGCTGCAAGGCCTCAAAAAGTAAGGCCATGCGGGCGCTGCACATTCACGCCGGTCCCAAGGCCCTTGCGCATATCCGCGAACACGGCCTGCGGCCCGAACACATTGGCGTGATTCCCGGTGCAGCGGGTGGCCCCAAGGGCCTGATCCTGGGGCCGCTGGACCGTTATATTTTTGGCGAGTGGCTGCCGCAGTCCAGTCAACCGGTGCATCTGGTGGGCGCCTCCATTGGCGCCTGGCGCATGGCCACGGCCTGCCTCCAGGACCCGGTGGCGGCATTCGAGCGGCTGGAGCGCGACTACATCGCCCAACACTACGAGCTGCCGCCCGGCCAGAAACGCCCCAGTGCCGAACAGGTCAGCCGCGAATTTGCCGCCAGCCTGCAGTCTTTTTACGGTGGCCGCATTGACGAACTGCTGGCCCATCCGCGCTACAAGCTGCACCTGGTCACATCCCGCGGCCGCCATGTGATGCACCGCGAACATCCGCTGGGCACCCCACTGGGTTATGCCGGGGCATACCTCAGCAACGCCGTGGCCCGCCGCGCCATGGGCGCCTGGCTGGAGCGGGTGGTGTTTTCGTCGCAAGGGCCGCTGCCCTTTGGCACGCAGGACTACGCCTCCCGGCAATTGCCGCTGCAGGCCGACAACTTCATGGCCGCATTGCAGGCCAGCTGCTCCATTCCGTTTGTGCTGCAGGCGGTGCACCACATTCCCGGCGCACCCGCAGGCGCGTATTGGGACGGCGGCATCACCGACTACCACCTGCACCTGCACTACCAGCCCCCGGCCAACAGCCCCATCGTGCTGTACCCGCACTTTCAGCAAGCGGTGGTGCCCGGCTGGCTGGACAAAGCCCTGAAATGGCGCCACCACGCCACCCCCGCGCTGGACGCGGTCGTGTTGCTTGCGCCTAACCCCGAATGGGTCAAAAACCTGCCCAACGGCAAACTGCCCGACCGCCAGGACTTTGTGACCTATGGCCAAGACCTGCAGGGGCGGATGAAGGTATGGAACGCCGCCGCCAGCGCCGCGCAGCAGCTGGCCGATGAGTTTGGGGAGTGGTTGGAATGCCTCGATACGGTTCAACTGATGCCGCTGTAACTGAAAAGAGCGCGTCGTGAGTTCATTTGCTGATTTCATCCTCGAACTGCTGCGCCCCTGGCGTGCGGTCACGGCCAAGCGCATGTTTGGCGGGCATGGCATTTACCATGCGGGGGTCATGTTCGCCCTGGTGGCAGACGGGCAGCTGTTCCTCAAGGTTGATGACGAGAGTCGGCCCGCCTTCGAGGCCGCAGGCCTGGGGCCGTTTGTGTATGAGGCCAAGGGGCGGCGGGTGGCGTTGTCGTATTACAAGGCGCCAGACGCGATGCTCGACGAGCCCGAGGTGGCCCGCGAGTGGGCCGAGCGGGGCTGGCAAGCGGCTTTGCGAGCGCACTTGCTCAAAAAGGCGAAACAAGAGGCGTTGCCTCGTCGTTGATTCAGGAGTTTGTATGGCACTGGGCTATTTGCAAATCATCAAGACCGTGGCGCCTTACATCGCGCAGGTGGCGGCCGCTGCATTGCCGGCCTTCACCAGTAAAAAGGATGTGCTCAAGTCTGACCCGGCATTAGCGGCTTTGATTGAAGAGCTGCAGGGCGCAGCGACCCAAAACGCACAGTCGATTCACGTGTTGGCCGACAAAATGCAGCAGGCTATTCAGGGCTTTGAACAAGCGGCGCAGTCCGCGCAAAAGCAGTTGGACATTTACAAGTCCATATTGATGCTGTCTTTGTTGTTTTCGGTCCTGTCGTTATCGCTGTGCGTATATCTGTTGGTGCGCTAAACGCCTTATAAAAATTCATACAGGGAGTGATTGATAATGAAAAAAATCTCAGGCGCATTGGCGTTAGGCGCTTTGCTGGCGGCTTGTTCGCCGCAGGGCCAATCGACCAATCCTGTGGCAGCCCCGGTGGTAGGGTCTGACCGTGATGCCCACGGGTGCATCGGCTCTGCGGGCTACACCTGGTCGAACGTGCGCAACCAGTGCATTCGCATGTTCGAGGCCGGACTGGCTTTTGAACCCGATCCGGCGCCCACGCAAGGCGCGGTGCTGGTGGCTTATCTGGTCTTGGCCCCGGCAGAGGGCGCGGTCACGGCGGCAGAGCTGTTTGTGCCAGGTCGCGCTGCGCCGGTGCCCTTGACTTTGGTGCACACGCCCGAGGGCGACATTCGCCCCACGCTGCTCGAGAACAAGGAAGCGGGTGTGCGCGTGTTCCGCTTCAAGGACGAACATGTGCTCGAGGTGAATGGCCAGATTTTCCGCCGAGCCAGCCCGCCTGATGACCGTTTGTTTGAGTTGAACTGATCACAGGCTCAAGCTCAGCATCTCGCGGTATTCCTCCGCGCTGGCAATGCGCGGGTTGGTCTTGTGGCAGTGGTCGGCCTGCGCCCCGGTGATGACCTGATCGAACAAGCCCTCGGTCACGCCCATGGCGGCCAGCCCGGCGGGCAGGCCCAGGCGGGCGTTCATGTCCTTGATGGCGTCGGGAATATCGCTGCCGCTTTGCAGGCCCATGGCCTGGGCCATGCGGTTCAGGCGGTTTTCTTTTTGCACCGACTCAGCACTGGCGTTGAAGTTGACCACGGCGGGCAAAAACATGGCGTTCAGGGTGCCGTGGTGCAGGCGCGGGTTCACGCCGCCCAGGCTGTGGCTCAGGCTGTGCACGCAGCCCAGGCCTTTCTGGAAAGCCATGGCGCCTTGCATGCTGGCGCTCATCATGTTCAGGCGGGCGTCGCGGTCCTGACCATGGGTGGTGGCGCGCTCAATGTGCGCCCAGCCACGCGCCAGACCGTCGAGCGCAATGCCGTCGGCGGGGGGGTTGAAGGGCGCGGCCATGAAGGTTTCCATGCAGTGCGCAATGGCGTCCATGCCGGTGGCGGCTGTCAGCAACGGCGGCAGGCCCAGGGTGAGTTCGGGGTCGCAAATGGCGGCCTTGGGCACGATGAACCAGCTGTGAAAGCCCAGCTTGCGGCCATCGTCGACGATCAGGATGGCACCGCGCGCCACTTCGGAGCCGGTGCCGGCCGTGGTCGGGATGGCGATCAGCGGCGCCACGCGGTCGGTGATCTTGAGCGAGCCGCCTTCGATGGTGGCGTAGGTCTTGAGCGGGCCTTCGTGGGTGGCGGCAATGGCCACGCCCTTGGCGCAGTCGATGCTGCTGCCACCGCCCAGCGCGATCAGGCCATCGCAGCCGTCCTGCTTGTAAATGGCCGCCGCCGCACGCACAGCCGCTTCGGTCGGGTTGGAGGGGGTCTGGTCGAACACGCTGACCTTCACGCCGGGCAGGGCGGCAAGCGCCTTGTCCAGGATGCCCACCGCCTTGACGCCCGCATCGGTCACGATCAAGGGGCGAGAAATGCCCACGCGCTCGCACTCGGCCTTGAGCAGGGCCAGCGCGCCAAAGTCGATCTGGATCTGGGTGATGTAGAAGATGTTGGACATGGCTTGTCTCCGCGCGTTGTACGATGCCAAACATTGTGACCCGTTACACGCGGTTTTGATGCAGCGGCGGTCACGTTGGCGATAAGGCATGAGCTCTCACCATATCAACCCCCATTCCTTGCTGGCGCCGTCGGTACGCTTGCTCATTGAGCGCATTACCAGGGCTGGCCGGCCACCGATGGAGGCTTTGACAGCACAGCAAGCTCGCGCTTTTTATGACATCGGCGGCCCCATGCTGGACTTGCAGCCCCCGCCCAAGGTAGACCGGGTGCAGGACATTCTCATTCCCGTGCGCGATGGCCACACCTGTCAGGCCCGGCTTTACGCTCCCAAAAGTGATGCCGCTTTACCTATGCTCTTGTATTTTCACGGTGGCGGATTCACCGTGGGCAGCCTGATCACGCACGACGTGCTTTGCCGCCAATTGAGCCGACATGGCCACTGTGCGGTGGTGTCTCTGGACTACCGCCTGGCCCCCGAGTACCGTTTCCCAACAGCGCAACACGATGCTTGGGATACCTTGCTGTGGCTCCAAGCGCAGGGTGCCGCGCTGGGGCTGGATACCAGCCGCATCGCCGTGGGCGGTGACAGCGCAGGTGGCACGCTGGCAGCCGTGTGCGCCCTGATGGCGCGGGATGCGGGGCTGCCGCTGGCCTTGCAGCTGCTTCTCTATCCTGGTTGCACCGGCCGCAGCAACCTGACCTCGCACCACACTTTTGGCAAAGGCTTTTTGCTGGACACCAGCACCATTGAATGGTTCTTTGACCACTACATCGTCGAGGCCGACCGCGACGACTGGCGCTTTGCCCCGATCAATGCGCCCGACCACAGTGGCGTGGCGCCCGCCTGGTTTGGGCTGGCAGAATGCGATCCCCTGGTCGATGGCGGCATGGCCTATGCCGATACGCTACGTATGGCGGGTGTGCCGGTTGATCTGGAGCTTTACCGAGGCATGATTCATGGTTTCGCCACCATGGGCCGCGCCTTGCCCGATGCCCTGAGGCTGCACGCCGATGCGGGCCGGGCACTGAAACACGCTTTTGAAAGTTGAACCTGATGAAACGACAAGACTTCCGTTTTTCTCATCGCCTGCGTGTGCGCTGGGTCGAGGTGGATATGCAGCAAATCGTGTTCAACGGCCACTACCTGATGTACTTCGACACCGCTGTGACCGACTACTGGCGTGCGCTGGCCATGCCTTACGCCGAAACCATGCACGCGCTGGGCGGCGATTTGTACGTCAAGAAAGCCAGCGTCGAATACCACGCCAGCGCGGAGATGGACGATTTTCTGGACGTTTGCATGCGTTGCGACCGCATTGGCAACTCGTCCATGACCTTTGTCGGGGCGATTTTCCGGGGCGATGAACTGCTGATCACCAGCGAGCTGGTGTATGTGTATGCCGACCCGGTGGCCAAAAAGTCTCAGCCGATTGCGCCTGCCTTGCGCGATCTACTCGAGGCCTACGAGCGCGGTGACACCATGGTGGAGTTGCACGTCGGGTCGTGGCACGATCTGCAAACACTCGCCAGTCCCTTGCGCCAGCAAGTGTTTGTACAAGAACAAAAAGTGCCTGCCGACATGGAGTGGGACGAAGCCGACGCTACCGCGATTCACGCCGTAGCCGTTAACCGCATGGGTAAAGCCTTGGCCACCGGGCGGCTGTTGCAACACGCGCCGGGTGTGGGCCGCATTGGTCGCATGGCAGTGCAAAAACAGATGCGGGGAACACGGCTAGGCCGCCAGGTGCTGGATGCTCTGATGGAAGCAGCCCGCGAACGCGGTGACCGCGAGGTGATCTTGCACGCGCAGTGCAGCGCTGAAGGCTTTTACAGACGTGCCGGATACAACGTGCAGGGCAGCGTTTACGAGGAAGCCGGCATCGCGCACATCACCATGGCGCGCAGTCTTTAAATATCTTCCAGCAAGGGGTAGGGCAGAGCCAGAAGGCGCAAGGCAGGGCCGGTGCTGGCGCCAGCGTGCCAGCCGGCATCCATGCTCTCCAGCGTGCCGCTGACCAAGGCATCAAAGCCGTCGCCATCGGGCCGGGCCGCGCATTGCACCACGGTGGCGCAAGGCTGTTCGGGGTCAGCAGGGGTAAAGACCGCTTGCCCCGCTTGCAAGGCCACCGGGCTGTGGACCCTGGCCATGCGACGTTTGAGCGTGCCACGAAACTGGCTGCGGGCCACCACTTCCTGACCGGGGTAGCAGCCCTTTTTGAAGTTCACGCCACCCACGCTTTCGTAGTTCAACATTTGCGGTACAAACAATTCGTACAGTGGACCGGTTAACAAAGGCACGGCGCTGAGCACTTCACTCCAGGCCCAGGTCTTGTGCTCCGCGGTTTGACCTGCCGGCGCCGGGCTGCTGGCTGGAGCCAGGTGCAGCGCACGGGCGACCCGAATCTGCCCCAGCACCGCTGGGTACAACTCCACCCCCCAGGCACCACCGTCCAACGCCCAGGCCTGCCAGGGCTTGCCTGGCTCCAACCCCGGCGGGTGCGCGGCCTGTCCCAACAGGCCATGCAGTTGCCACTGGGCACTGGCGTCGCGGAGCTTGACCTTGGCGCGCAGCACAAACATGGACAGGCGTTTAAGGGTTTGTGGCAAGACATCACGTGCGAGCACCAGCAAGACTGACTCGGCTGAGATTTTGAGCACCACCATGCTGGCCTGCATGCGCCCTTTGGCGTTGCACCAGGCCGCCAGCCGAGACTGGCCCACAGGCAGCAGGACCACGTCGTTGGTGAGCTGGTTGTGCAAAAAAGTGGCTGCATCGGGGCCTTGAACCTCGATCACGCCCCAATCGGGCACAAGGCAAACACCTTCGGGCAAAAGCAGGGGAGCGGTAGAGGTCTCGGGCATGGGGCAGATCAGAGCAATAGCCATCAATGCCTGAATTATGATCCTCTGTACAAAAACCTGACCATGGGTCAGGCCAAGAACAAACCGTTCAACAGGGGTCAAGGTGAGGTCGTTTTTAACGCGTGTTGTGCTGCTGGCGTTGATGGCATTGGCCATCGTTGCTGCGGCTTTTGTCTGGTGGGCTAATACGCCTTTGCGTTTGCCAGCAGGGACCGATACGCTGGACTTGAGCATTGAGCCAGGCACCCGGCCAGCCGCCATTGCGCAGGCAGTGGCCGATGCGGGGGTGCAAGTGCAGCCTCAGCTGCTGTGGTGGTGGTTCCGTCTGTCCGGTCAGGATCGCAGCCTTCGAGCAGGCGGTTACGAAATCAGTACCCGTACGACCCCGGCAAGCTTGACGCGCATGATTGCGCGTGGCGAGGAAAGCCTCAAAACAATCAGCTTGATCGAGGGCTGGAGCTGGACGCAGGTGCGCCAGGCGCTGGCACGTAGCACCGACCTTCGTCATGACAGCCAGGCCTTGAGTGACGAGGCCCTGATGCAGGCTCTGGGGCGCCCGGGTGTGCGGCCCGAAGGCCGGTTCTACCCCGACACCTACAGCTATGCCAAAGGCAGCAGCGAGCTGGCCCTGCTGCGCCGGGCCCTGCACGCCATGGAAAGGCATCTGGATGCAGCCTGGGCGGCGCGCACCCCTGAGGCCGCCATTCAGACCCCCGAACAGGCTTTAATTCTGGCCAGCATCATCGAAAAGGAAACAGGGCGTGCGCAAGACCGGGCCATGATCTCCAGCGTGTTCAACAACCGCTTGCGCATCGGCATGCGGTTACAGACCGATCCGACCGTTATTTACGGCTTGGGCAACCGTTTCGATGGCAATTTGCGCAAGGTGGATTTGCTCACCGACACCCCCTACAACACCTACACCCGCGCAGGCTTGCCACCCACACCTATTGCCATGCCGGGCAAAGCTGCGCTGTGGGCAGCGGTTCAACCGGCACCATCCAAGGCCCTTTATTTTGTGGCCCGGGGAGACGGCAGCAGCGCCTTCAGCGCCTCACTGGACGAACATAACCGCGCTGTCATGCAATACCAGCTGCGCAAGCTGCCCGCTGCAAAGTAATGGGACAATGCCCGCTTGACGGAATTGAGCCAATGCACAAACCATGTTTCATCAGTTTTGAGGGAATCGACGGGGCGGGCAAGTCCACCCACATCGAAACCATTGCCCAATGGTGGCGTGCTCAGTCGCGCGAGGTCGTGCTCACCCGCGAACCGGGCGGCACGCCCTTGTCCGAACAGTTGCGTCAGCATTTACTGCACGATGCGATGGACCCGCTGACCGAAGCCTTGCTCATGTTTGCCGCGCGTCGTGAGCATCTGGTCCAGGTGATTGAACCCGCACTGGCCCGCCAGGCCGTGGTGCTGTGTGACCGTTTTACCGACGCCACGTTTGCCTACCAGGGCGGGGGCAGGGGGTTTGATTGGGCCACACTGGAGCAGCTTGAAACCATGGTTCAGGGCCTGCCGGAGGGGAATATTCGTCAACCCGATTTGACTGTCTGGTTTGACCTGGATCCAGCCATCGCCGCCCAGCGACTGGCCAATGCCCGAATGCCCGACAAGTTTGAATCGCAGCCGCAGGCCTTTTTTGAGGACGTTCGCGCCGGCTATGCACGGCGATTGCAGGCTCAACCCCAGCGATTTTTGAAGATTGATGCCAGCCAGGCCTTGCCTGAGGTTCACGAACAAGTGCTGTCCGGCCTGCAGCGCTGGTGGCAAGCCCAGGGGGCGAAAGGATGACCCAGGCTGTGGTGTCTGCGCCCTGGATTGAGCGGCAGGTGGGTCAGTTGCTACAGCAACGGGGGCATGCCTGGTTGTTGCAAGGCCCATCGGGCTTAGGTCATTACGCCCTGGCCCTGGCTTTGGCTCGTGCCTGGCTTTGCGAGCAAGCGGGGCCGGCCGGCGCTTGCGGTCAATGTCCAAGCTGCCACGCGATCGACGTTCGCACCCATGCCGACTTGCTCATGCTGATGCCCGAAACCACGATGCTCGAGCTGGGTTGGCCGCTGTCATCCGAAGCGCAGGACAAGATTGACAAGAAAGAGCGCAAACCCAGCAAGGAAATCCGTGTCGATGCGTTGCGCGATGCGGTCGAATTCTGCCAACGCACCGATGCCCGTGGTCGCGGCAAAGTGGTTCTGGTGTTCCCGGCCGAACGCATGAATGCGATTGCCGCCAACACCTTGCTCAAGACCCTCGAGGAGCCCCCAGGCCATGTGCGCTTTGTGCTGGCGAGCGAAAACACGCAACTGTTGTTGCCCACCATTCGAAGCCGCTGCCTGACCCATACACTGCAATGGCCTCAGCAGCCAGAGTCGCTGACCTGGCTGCAAGCCCACAACCTGCCTCGCGACGAGGCGCTACGCTTGTTGGCCCTGATGGGCGATCGTCCCGAAGATGCCCTGGCCTCGGCCCAGGAGGGGCGCACCAGCGCCTGGTGGATCGCTCTGCCTCAGGCTGTGGCCAAGGGGCAGGTTCAGCACTTGGCAGAGCTGGGCCCATCGCAGCAGATTCACGCCCTGATGAAAGTGGCTCATGATGCGGTCCTGCTGGCCTCCGGCGCCACACCACGGTATTTTCTGGCCTCGGAACTGCCCGCCACACAAGCCAGCGTACGCAGCCTCAGCGACTGGTACAAGCGTCTGCAGCACAGTCTGCGCACGTCAGAACATCCTTTTAACGCGGGTTTGATGCTCGAAGCGCTGGTCAGCGATGCGCAGCAAACCCTGAGTTCCAAAGCCTGATTGCATGTTTACCGATTCTCATTGCCACCTGAATTTTCCCGAGCTGCAGGAACGCTTGCCCGAAATCCTGCAGGACATGAAAGCCGCGCAGGTCAGCCGGGCGCTGTGCATCAGCACCACGCTGGAAGACTTCCCGCAAGTGCATCAACTTGCGCTGGACCACCCGCACATGTGGGCGACGGTGGGCGTCCACCCGGACAACGAGGGCGTTCAGGAGCCCACGTTTGAGGACCTGGTGGAGCGCAGCCGACTGCCCAAGGTCGTTGGCATTGGCGAAACGGGGCTGGATTACTACCAGATGGACGAACGCAAGGGCGGGCGTACGGTGGCTGACATGCAATGGCAGCGCGACCGCTTTCGCATCCATATTCGTGCAGCGCGGCAGGAAAAGCTGCCACTGATCATCCATACCCGTGAGGCTTCAAACGATACCTTGGCCATTTTGCGGGAAGAGGGGGAGTGCGGCGATCCCGGCAGTGCAGGAGGAGTTTTTCACTGCTTTACGGAAACCCGAGAGGTGGCCCGCGCCGCTCTGGACCTTGGCTTCTACATTTCGCTGTCAGGCATTGTGACCTTCAAGAGCGCGGTCGAGCTCAAGGAAGTGGCCAAATTTGTCCCGGCCGATCGCTTGTTGATCGAAACCGACAGCCCATATCTTGCGCCCGTTCCGTTCAGAGGCAAAACCAACACCCCCGCTTTGGTGCCCTATGTGGCGTCCATGTTGGCGGAGCTCCGAGCCTGCTCGGTGCCGGAGATCGGCATGCAGACCACCGCCAATTTCCTTCAACTCTTCAAACGCGTTAACTCTGAAAGCTCAAGTCATGTCTAACTTGAGAAATATTAAAAAGTATGTTGTTTTAATTGGATTTATTCATATTTTTTCCACAGCGTTTGCGGGTTCGTACGTTGATTTTTTCAGGGCCATTTTGCGTGACGACGCCTCCACGACACGGCAATTGTTGCGTGAGCACTTTGACCCCAACACGCCGTCTGAGTCTGCGCAACCGGCTTTGCTCTACGCCTTGCGTCAGGAGTCCTACAAGTCTGCCCGTGTGCTGATTGAAGACCCGCGAACCCTACTGAACCAAACCAACCCCCAGGGCGAAAGCGCGTTGATGCTGGCTGCGCTCAAAGGACAAACTGCATTGGTGGAGCAATTGATCAACCGTGGCGCTACGGTCAACAAGCCCGGCTGGACGGCCTTGCATTACGCCGCCACCGGTCCCAAGGTTGAAATTGTGGCCATGTTGCTGGTCCACGATGCCGACCTGAACGCAGCTTCACCCAACGGCACCACGCCGTTGATGATGGCTGCGCGTTACGGCAGCCCCGAAACCGTCAAACTTTTGCTTGAAGCAGGCGCCAATCCCGAGCTCAAGAACCAGATGGGCTTGAATGCCCTTGATTTTGCCCGGGAAGGCGGCCGTCCAGATGCCAGCAAGCTGCTCCAACAGGTGCTGGATCATCCGCAATGGCCAGATGCGCCCGATCAACCCATGCAATACTGATCTTATTGACTTTATACGATGTATATTATGTTAAGTCATCAATGGAGATGAGCTGATGGCCTTGAGTTCATCCAAGGCACATCTGCCACTGAGCGCCCTGACCCTGCCTGTGGCCATGGGCTACATCCCCTTGGGCGCGGTGTTTGGTTTTTTGTTTGTGCAAGCTGG
The DNA here is from genome assembly GCA_023255445.1 of Limnohabitans sp. Lineage (GTDB taxonomy): Bacteria > Pseudomonadota > Gammaproteobacteria > Burkholderiales > Burkholderiaceae_C > Limnohabitans_A. The sequence continues at coordinate 16,011 of JALRIL010000099.1, forward strand.
TGCGCCCACCTGGTTGGCCGTGCTGTCCAGCGTGGTTATTTATGCGGGTGCCGCCCAATACATGATGATCCCCATGCTGGTGGCTGGCGCGTCTTACGCAAGCATCGCTTTGGCCACGCTGGTGATCAACCTGCGGCATGTGTTTTACGGCCTGTCGCTGTTACAACGTTTTCCGCCCAAGGGTTTGATGCGCCTGTACATGGTCTTTGGCCTGACCGATGAAACCTATTCGGTTCTGACCACCTTGCCCGCAGACACGCCACCCCAAAAAATGTTCCTGCTGACCGCGCTCAACCAACTTTGGTGGGTCTTGGGCACCTTGCTTGGCGCCTTGGTCGGCGCGCAGGCGCAATTGAGTCTGAAGGGTCTGGACTTTGTGCTGGCCTGCTTGTTTGCAGTCTTGGCAACCGAACAATGGCGCCATCGCAGCTCGGCCTGGCCGGTGCTAGTGGCGCTGCCCGCCTATGCGCTGGCGTTGGCCATCAGCCAGCAACAGGCCCTGTCGATCGCGATTGGCTTGTGCGTGCTGGCCGCTGTCTTTATTCAGCCTAAACCGGTGAGAGCGCCATGAGCAAGAGCCATGCTTTGTGGGCGCTTCTGATCATGGGAGCCATCACCTTTGGCTTGCGAGGTCTGCCTTTTGTGGCCGCACGCTGGCTGCAGTCGCACCCGCTGATCGAGCGCATGGGCCGGTTTTTGCCCTTGGCCATCATGATGCTTTTACTGATGCACGCCATGCGCGGTGGCAGTCAAGGACACGGCGGCCTGCCCTGGCCAGAACTGGCTGCCGTGGCGCTGACCATGGGTTTGCAGTGGCGTTTGAAGCACCCGCTGCTGAGTTTGCTGGCGGGTACAGCGCTTTACGTCTGGTGGATCAACCCCTGAATCAGATGTGACCCCAAACCATGAGGGCGTCGCGCCCTTCGGTCACCAAGTCCACTTTGGCCCCTACTGGCAACAACACCTTGGTGGGCACATGGCCAAAGGGCAACCCGGTCAGCACAGGGTTCTTGATTTGACTGCGCAGCCAGTCCACCACCGTGCTTAACTTGAACCCTTTGTCGTGCCCCGGCACGAGTTTGTAGTTGCTGAACTGGCCCAGCACAATCGCCTTTTGACGGGTCAACACACCCGCATGCAGAAGCTGGGTGAGCATGCGTTCAATGCGGTAGGGGTGCTCGCCAATGTCCTCCAGAAACAGCACGCCTTTGTCGATGGCCGGGAAATACGGCGTGCCCAGCAGGCTGGTGAGCACCGTCAGATTGCCACCCCAGAGCACGGCGTCATGGGCCTTACCCTGAACGGCAGCATCGGATTTGGGGCGTTGCCAGCCCGCGCCCTCCCCCTGGTCCTGCAGCAAATCGTCAAAGCAGGCGAGCATGATGTCGTCGGGTTCTTCGGCGGTGCCAAAGTCTTCACCCAGCGCCGGGCCCTGCCAAGTGATGCGCCCGGTCTTGGCCAGCACGGCCAGGTTGAAGGCGGTGAAGTCGCTCAAACCGACAAACTGCGTGCCTTTGTCGATGGCCTTGGCGATGGCCTTATAGGGCAGCTGCGTTAGAAGTCTTGTGAGCCCATAACCACCCCGAGAAATCATGGCAATGTCAGCACCACTGGCAGTTGCACGCGTAATGGCGTTGAGGCGTGTTTCATCATCACCCGCAAAGCGCATGCTGCTGCTCAGCGCATCTGCATCAATTTCGACTTGATGGCCTTGTGCTTGAAGGCGCTTCACACCTCTCTTGAATGCTGCTTTGTCACGAACCGCACTGGACGGTGAAAAAATGTAGATGTGGCTCATGTCTTGTTATATTTGAAAAGCTGAACAGCAGCTTCAGCAATGGATTGTCCATGTTCTTGAACGAAATGCCCAGCTTCTGACAACAGCATGGGCTCGGGGCAATTTCGAATCTTGTTGCGCAGTGCACGCATGACGGATTCACCCAGCACAGGATCTTGCAAGCCGATGGCCATCAATGATTGCCCTTGCCATTGATGTTGCCAAAATTCAGCAGCTTGGCGTGCAATGCTGGCACCAGGGCTGTCGACATGTTCTGGCACCATGGGCGGGAAAGCATGCAATGCAGCTCTGTGACCTTTGTCAGTAAAGGGACGGTTATAGGCTGATATTTCGTTGGCAGACAAGTGTCGATTGCCTCGCGAAAAAAGTTTGCCGACATCAAAGTCTGGGTTGTCTTTGCACCAAGCACGCCAACTCAAGAAACCCTCTGACAA